>CAZPUO010000085.1:0-10239 GCA_964589745.1 uncultured Methanotrichaceae archaeon | reverse complement strand
TGATGCAATCACTGACGCCCGTTGATCGACCTTCATTCATCCCAGCCCGTAATCCTATTCATTCGAGCCCTTAATCTCAAATAATCTTTGCGACAGTGAAATATATTGGATTGCTTAATATCGCCTTGGTTTGCGGCCACCAGTTTCGTCTTAAGCTGGAAGCAAAAACCAATTGAATCTTATATGTTGTTATCTAGGGATCAGCCAGCAACTTAGAGACAAAACATGATGAACAATAGTCAACAAGGATCTCAAATTTGGCAAAAAACCTGCCGCAGAAGGATGACATAACAAAAAAAACGTTCTCCATCATTTTTCTCGGGATCACTTTCTTGTTATGAGCTTTTCATATTTTCCCTTCACGTATAAACCAAATAAATAGATCTTTAGATGCACTTAATGCGATCTTAATTTTTCATAACTTTTGTGAATAGATCTCAAATACCTATAAATTTCGTCTTTAGCGATGTAGAACCTTCAAGGAGGCTATTTGAATGCCCGTACAAACGAAAACAAAAGATGAGGTATTTGAAGCAATTGACAAGTATAATGTAAGATTCGTAAGACTGTGGTTTACAGATATTCTAGGATTTCCCAAGAGTTTCGCCGTTAATACCAACGAACTGGATGGAGCCTTTAGCGAAGGCATGGGATTCGACGGGTCCTCAATAGAGGGCTTTGCCCAGATCCACGAAAGCGATATGGTCCTAAAGCCTGATCCGGCCACTTTCAAGATCATACCCTGGAGACAGCAGGAAAACGCTGTAGCCAGGATGTTCGGCGACATACTGAATCCAGACGGCACGCCTTATGAAGGTGACCCGAGGCAAGTCCTGAAAAGAAATCTCGCGCGCATCAAGGATAAGGGCTATACCTTTAACACAGGTCCTGAGCTGGAGTTCTTCTACTTCAAGAACGAGAATGGTACCGAGATACTGGATAAAGGCGGCTATTTCGACCTGACCACCCTCGATGCAGCATCAGACCTGCGCCGCGACACCGTCCTGGCTCTTGACGCCATGGGAATCGATGTTGAGTTCAGCCACCACGAGGTCGCTCCATCTCAGCACGAGATCGATCTCCGGTATAACGATGCTCTTGCAATGGCAGACACAGTCATGACCTACAAGATCACCGTAAAGGAGATTGCCCACAGATATGGCTATCACGCCAGTTTCATGCCCAAGCCCATCTTCGGCCAAAACGGCTCCGGAATGCACGTGCATCAGTCTCTCTTCCAGGGAAAGAAGAACGTCATGTACAGTGCCGGAGATTCATTCCATCTTTCGGACGAAGGCAAACACTACATCGCAGGCTTGCTAAAGCACGCACCTGAGATCACTGCCGTAACTAACCAGTGGATCAACTCCTACAAGCGACTCGTGCCCGGATACGAGGCTCCAGTGTATATCTGCTGGGCCAGAAGAAACAGATCCGCGCTCGTCAGAGTTCCCATGTACAAGCCTGGAAAGGAGGTTGCAACCAGGGTCGAGTTCCGCAGCCCGGATCCAGCAGCCAACCCGTACCTAGCGTTCTCTGTTATGCTGGCGGCGGGACTTGCCGGAATCGCCAACAAGTACGAGCTGCCTGAACCTCAGGAAAAGAACATCTTCCACATGACGGAGGAAGAAAGGCTTGCCGCGGGAATCTATTCCTTGCCAGGCAGCCTGAACGAGGCCCTCCAGCTCACTGAGAAGAGCGAGCTTGTCAAGGAGGCTCTCGGGAGCCACGTCTTCAACGCCTTCATAACTAACAAGAAGGCAGAGTGGGATGCATATAGAATTAATGTGACTCAGTGGGAGCTGGAGAGGTATCTGCCTCTGCTCTAAACCCGCCAGGGCTCACATTTTTATTTTTGTATATCCATTACATCTAAGATTAAGCGAGGATGCATCATGATGAATGAACCAACTGCGGCGATAGATTTTGTTCATACGTTTTATGAACATTTCTTAAATAGCTATAAGACGTTTGTCATGACATTTTCTCGTCTACACTCTATCGATTTAAGGACGGGAAGCTTCAAGCAAGCAGGATTTATGTAGCTGTTGAGGCGAGGAGTTCAAGATCGGAGTTCAAGATTATTATGCCGAGGAAAAGACGGGAGCTATACAATAAGGAGATCTGCGCCTGCTCCATCTTCGGGGCGATGAACCGCGATGGGGAGCGATTTTCGGGTGCGGGCGTCATGAAGGCCGTAGCCAACATGCATGTCCGCGGCAACGGCCTTGGTGGAGGTTTTGCAGCCTACGGCATTTACCCTGATTACAAAGATTACTACGCATTTCATCTCATGTTCACCGGCAATATAGAGGAGGCCAAGAGATCGGCCAAGCAGGATTTCGATGCCTTCCTCTGCGGGAACTTCGATGTAGTCTTTGACGAGGAGATACCCCACGGCGATGAGACCACCGTCAGCGACCCTCCGTTGGTCTGGCGATATTTCGTATCCCCCCATAAGCAGGGTGATGAAACGCTGCTCTCAGATGAGGATTATGTGGTCAAGAAGGTCATGTGGGTGAACACCAAGATAGAAAACGCCTACGTATTCTCTTCCGGGAAGAACATGGGCTGCTTCAAGGGCGTTGGCTATCCGGAGGAGATCGGAGAATACTTCATGCTTGATCGGCTCTACAGAGCCTACACCTGGACGGTCCACGGTCGCTTTCCCACAAATACCCAGGCCTGGTGGGGTGGGGCCCACCCTTTTAGCCTCCTGGATACGACCGTGGTACATAACGGCGAGATATCCTCTTACGGCACCAACCGCTGGTATCTGGAGATGTATGGCTATGCCTGCACTCTGCAGACCGACACTGAGGTGATAGCCTACGCCGCCGATCTTCTCTTGAGGAGACAGAACCTTCCTATCGAGATCGCGGCGAAGATTCTCGCTCCGCCCATTTGGAACTCCATCGACAGAATGAACGAGAAGGAGAAGAAGCTGCTTACAGCGCTGAGAATGGTCTATGGGCCTTTGCTGATGAACGGGCCATTCTCCATCATAATCGGTCAGACTGGAAAAATGATCGGTCTGACGGACAGGATCAGGCTTCGCCCTCTCACAGCAGCCACCAGAGGGGCAATGTTCTACCTCTCCTCCGAGGAAGCGTCAATAAGACTCATATCGCCAGAGCTCGATTCAGTCTGGACACCTAACGGAGGAGAACCGGTCGTCAGCGAACTAAAAAACATGAGGATGGTAAAGGATGAAATCATTCGTCTTTCCTGAGTTCCAGATCATTAGGGACGAAGAAAAATGCGGCCAGTGCAGGGGCTGCGAGCGGCAGTGCGCCTTTGGCACTCACACTTATGATCCGGTTTTGGATCGGTTGGTATCCGACAATTACAAGTGCGCAGGGTGCCAGAGATGCGCCATCTTTTGCCCTAAAGGAGCCATAGAGGTCAGGCCCACGCAGTCATTCTACAGGCCGAATGCCTCCTGGTCCCGCGAGAAGCTGGAAGACCTGAAGAAGCAGGCGGAGACAGGGGGAGTGATCCTCACGGGATGCGGCAACGATAAGCCTTTCCGCATCTACTGGGATCACATCGTGCTCAACGCTTCCCAGGTCACCAACCCATCCATCGATCCGCTGCGTGAGCCGATGGAGCTTAGGACCTTCCTGGGAGCCAAACCGGATTTCATGGATGTGAAGACGAATAAGGGCGACGTGGAGATTGAAACCAAGCTCGGGCCGAACCTGATGGTGGAAACGCCCATTCTCTTCTCTGCCATGTCCTACGGGGCCATCAGCTATAATGCATTTCGGTCCTTAGCTACCGCTGCCTGCAGTTCCGGAACCTTCTTCAATACCGGGGAAGGAGGCCTGCCCAAGGAGATGAGGGGCGAGTTTGGGAAATGCGCCATCGTTCAGGTCGCCTCCGGCCGCTTCGGCATAGACGCCGAGTATCTGAACTGCGCCGCTGCCGTGGAGATCAAGGTCGGCCAGGGGGCAAAGCCAGGAATCGGAGGCCATCTGCCTGGAGAGAAAGTATCGGCAGCCGTAGCAGCAACAAGGATGATCCCAATGGGAACTGATGCCATTTCCCCAGCACCGCATCACGATATCTACTCCATCGAGGATCTGTCCATGCTCATCTATGCGCTGAAGGAGGCGACCAACTACGAGAAGCCTGTTTCAGTCAAGATCGCAGCTGTGCATAACTTCGCAGCCATAGCTTCCGGGATAGTGCGCGCCGGTGCGGATATCATAGCCATCGACGGCCTGCGGGGCGGCACAGGGGCTGCACCAAAGGTGATCAGGGACAATGTGGGCATACCCATCGAACTTGCCATATCATCGCTGGACCGGCGTCTGAGAAACGAGGGCATAAGGAACAGAGCCTCCATCATCGCTGCGGGCGGAATTCGATGCAGCGCCGATGTGATCAAGGCTATCGCCCTGGGCGCTGATGCCGTTTATATCGGCTCGGCTGCTCTCATCGCCATGGGATGCAACCTCTGTCAGAAGTGCTACACTGGAAAGTGTAACTGGGGAATATGCACTCAGGACCCGCGCCTATCCGGCAGGCTGAACGTAGAGATCGCCTCGCAGCGGCTTTCCAATCTGATCCATGCCTGGTCTCATGAGATCAGCGAGATGTTGGGCGGCATGGGCATCAATGCCCTGGAGAGCCTGCGCGGGAACCGCGACCATCTGCGGGGCGTGGGCCTGTATGAGTGGGAGCTCGACGTCATGGGAATAAAGGGCGCCGGAGAGTGATATGCTTATGGCGAGGGCTCATTTAGCAAAAGTGCAGCCGAAAAAGGCGGCTCTGGATGATGAAAGTGTGGAAAAGGTTGAAATCGACACCACCGATTTGGCAACCAGAGAGCTGAATGACCGCCTCAGGGATCTGATGCTTGCCGGCACAAAGGAAGCTGTCCTCAGAAACGTGTGTGGCCAGAGATACATCGGCACCAGGCTCTATTCTCCAGAACACCGCAAGATGGAGATAGAGATCTTCGGAACCCCTGGCAATGACCTGGGGGCCTTCCTTTTCGGCCACAAGATAATCGTTCACGGCAATGCTCAGGACGGTGTGGGCAACACCATGGACGCCGGTGAGATAGTCATTGAAGGAAGGGCCGGAGACGTCCTCGGGTTTTCCATGCGCGGAGGCAAGATCTTCGTGCGGGACAGCGTCGGCTACAGGACGGCCCTGCACATGAAGGAGTACGAAGACAAAATACCGGTCCTGGTCATAGGCGGCACCTCGCAAGACTTTCTCGGTGAATATATGGCGGGCGGGATCGTCATACTTCTCGGCCTGGGTGGAAAGCCCCATAATGGCAACTTCATGGGCACAGGCATGCACGGCGGCATTATTTATCTTCGAGGCACCGTCGAAAAGACCCAGGTGGGAGGCCAAGTGGAGATCTCGCCCCTGGACGAGGAGGACAGGGAGATCGTAGAGCATTATATCTCCGAGTTCATCGAGCGCTTTCCCGGTCTTTCCCTGGAAAAAGAACAGATCCTGAAGGATGAGTGGATAAGGCTCTCCCCGAAGTCGAAGAGGCCCTACGGGAAGCTTTATGCTTATTGAATCCTGGGAATATTTAATTGAATGATATAAAATTGGTGGGGATTAAGATGCCACAAGTGCTTGTTCCAACGGTCTGTCCGTACTGTGCCGCAGGCTGCGGATTTTACATCGCGGTCGAGAAGGAGCGCGCTACGGGGATCGAATACATGCCAGAGCACCCGGCCAATGAAGGGTCTCTCTGCTCCAAAGGAAACGCCGCTTTGGAGATCCTCTACCACCAGGACAGGCTGCGCCATCCTCTGAAGAGAAAGGGTGATGGCTGGGCCAGGATATCCTGGGATGAGGCTCTAGACCTCATAACTCGGGGTCTGGGCGGAGCCCTTAAAAAGCACGGTCCCGACAGCCTGGGATTCCTCGCTTCTTCAAAGTGCACCAATGAGGAGAACTATCTGATCGAAAAGATGGCGCGCTGTTTGGGTTCAAGGAACATTGATAACTGCGCCCGTCTCTGTCATGCGCCTTCCGTCGTGGGCCTGAACAGAACCCTTGGTGCAGCTGGAATGACCAATCCCATTCCTGATCTCGCTAACTCCAAGTGCATATTTATCATCGGATCGAATCTGGCGGAAAACCATCCAGTCCTATCACGCTGGGTTCACCGGGCCAAGGATTCTGGGGCGGTAGTGATAGTGGCCGATCCCAGGCTGACGCATACTGCCTGGATGGCTGACATATTTTTGCAGCTCAAGCCAGGAACCGATGTGGCTCTGCTGAATGGCATGGCCCATGTCATTATAAAAGAGGGTCTGATCGATCGCGAGTACATCAACAAGTGGACCAGCGGGTATGAAAAATTGGCGGTGGTTGTCCAGGATTATACGCCTGAAAAGGTGGCGGAAATCACGGGCATACCGGCTGGAGACATAGTTCGCGCCGCGCGAGCCTACGCCATCTCTCCTGCGTCTGCTATTCTATATTCCATGGGAATCACTCAGCATTGCACCGGCACGGATAATGTCCAGGCTGTTGCCAATCTGGCTTTGATATGCGGGCACTTAGGCAAGCCTGGATCAGGGGTCATGCCCCTGCGCGGCCAAAACAACGTGCAGGGTGCCTGTGACATGGGGGCTCTGGCGGAGTTTTATCCAGGCTATAGAAATGCTGACGACCCAGAGACAGCAAAATTCTTCTCTTCTGCCTGGGGTGTGAGCAGCCTGCCTGTGGGCCGGGGCCTCACGGCTACGGAGATGATCGACGCAGCTGCGAGTGGAAAGATAAAGGCCATGTATATAATGGGAGAGGATCCTGCCAACTCCGATCCGAGGAGCCACCATACACGGGATGCTCTGGAGAACCTGGAGTTCCTGGTGGTTCAGGACATCTTCATAACTGCCACGGCCCAGCTTGCAGATGTGGTGCTTCCGGCCTCGGCTTGGGCGGAGAAGGAAGGGACTTACACCAGCACGGAAAGGCGAGTGCAATGGGGCAATAAGGCCATCGAGCCCCCTGGAGAGGCTAAGCCAGACCTGGAGATAGTTTGCGAAGTTGCCCGCCATCTTGGACTGGAGTTTGACTATCCCGATGCAGCCTCGGTCCTAGCTGAGATCAACCGCCTGGTACCTCAATACGGCGGTATAACTCGGGAACGTCTGGATGGAGCGGGCCTGGTCTGGCCCTGCCCGAACCTGGATCATCCGGGAACGCCCATTCTGCACTCGCAGGGGTTCAAGCTCCCCGGAGGCCGCGCATCTATCGTTCCCGTGATGTTCAGGCCAGCGGCAGAGGATGCGAGCTGGGAGTATCCCTTCATCCTGACCACGGGCCGAGTCACTGTCCATCACAACGCCGGGTCCATGACTCGCCGGAGCCCGTCTCTGATCGAGCGCGAGCCGGATATTTTCGTGGAGATCAACACTGCCGATGCAACGCGGCTGAAAGTGGCCGAGGGTGATGAGGTGTTGATAACTACACCCCGCGGAGAAACGACGGCTTCGGCGCGCCTCACAGATCGAGTAAAAAGGAGCGTCGTATTCATGCCCTTCCATTTCCCAGGGACAAACATTCTAACCTCGGATGTCACTGACCCGGAGGCCAGGATACCGGAATTCAAGGTCTCAGCCTGCAAGATATCCCGGAGGTATTAAATGCCCGTTTACGTTGACATCAGCAGATGCATCGGTTGCCGGTCCTGCGAAGTGGCTTGTAAGCGCGTGCACGGTGGAAAGGGCCACGTCAATGTGCACATGGCCGGGGATCATGCTTCAGTTCCCCTCTTCTGCCACCATTGCGAGGAAGCTACCTGTACCATGGCCTGCTTCACCGGCGCGCTATACAAAGATGGGGAACGCACAGCCTTCGACGTGGAGAAGTGCACCGGTTGTGGGCTTTGCCGGCTGGCCTGTCCTTTCGGAGTTGTCTGGACGGATAAGCTGGCACATAAGTGCGACCTCTGCGTGGGTAAGGAGACGCCGACCTGCATCCTAACATGCCCTGCCAATGCGCTTAGCACTGATTTCGAGCTTGCTTCCCGGAGAGCGAGGGCCAGGGCTGCTATGGCTGTGGCGCGAGGGAGGTAGAAATATGATCAAAGTTGACGCAAGCAAATGCTTAGGCTGCTTCTCTTGCTCCAACGTCTGCCCGAACCAGAACATCACCCGAGAAGAGATGCCCAAAAAGAGGAGCATCCACTGGAAGAAGTGCAAGGAAGAATGCGATCTTTGCGTGGAGTTTTGCCCAGCCAAAGCGCTGGCGCTGGTGCCTTTCGATGAGACGAGCCAGGAGCCTAAGGTTACTTTCGACCTGGTGTCCTGCAAGATCTGTGGTGGAAACTATGCTACAGAGCCGATGCTGAGGCGAATTGAATCCTCCTTGCCTGCCAACCTGCAAAAGGATTCCACCGGCCTCGCCTGGATCTGGGTGTGCCCTGTGTGTCGTCGCAATATCGAGGCAGAAAGGGCCACTAAACAAATGGTGCTGGGGAGAAGCAGGAAGAGTCCTTAGGGGCGCATAAAAGTAATCTTTCATATTTTTGAGAATTTTGCTGCAAAGGTAGTGGAAGGGAGAGACATCTAATAGAAATATCTCTTGATAATTTATTCAGAGATTATTATCATAAATCATCTTTTTGAAACATATTATTGAATCTTTTTTCTGATGAAGAGTCTTACATAAAAAAATTTATCAATAACACAGCTGCATAATACCCAGGAGGTTTCAAAATGAAATTCGAACTTGCAGTCATCGCTCTGTTCTCTCTGCTGATCCTCCCGGCATTTGGCCAAGATGTCAGCATAGATCAGCTTAAGCAGATGATGACCCAATCAGCGGAAAATCTTACCACCTACACCTACTCCCGCTCGGCGGAGAGCAAGATTATTTACAGCAATGATTCGCTCAACCAAAAATTCGATGCTGTGAAAGAAACGCAAGGAAAAGTTAACCTGACGGCTCAGGCCGGTATGTGGAGCCATCGGCTTACCGATAAGGGAACCGGCGAAGTGCTAACCTGGGAGGGATACTTCGTAAACGGCTCAGAGCACTGGAAGGAGGGCCAGAATTGGACCGAATTCAATATCACCGATGCCGCTGCGGTCATGGAGGATTACAATGAGCTACCAAGCCAGGTCGATCTTTTAACCTACTCTGAAATGGAGATCGTGGGAACCGAGAGCTATGGCGGCGAGGACTGCTACAAACTGGTCGGCACTCCCATTCCCATGATAGTCAAGACCATCTTGGGGGTTCAGCTCTTCGCATCCTATCTGTCCTCTCCATTCCCCCTGCCTGATGATTTCAGCAACAAGAGCTTTAACTTCGATAATACCGATCTGATCAACAACAGCAATGTCACTGTCATGGCATGGGTTTCCAAAGAGACGTCGCTTCTGAAAAGGATCGACATTGACTCCAACTTGACCATCACACCGATGATTCTGAACATCACTGAGCCGAATTTCAGGATCGAGACTGCACTTAACGAGACAACGAGCTACAACAATTTTGGAGAGCCGGTACAGATAGTGTTGCCGGCAGGGGCTCAGAATCAATCCTTCCGCATGGCTGGAGCCGACTGGCGATGGGCAATATTTGGGCTGCTGGAGCCTTAACAGGTGATAAAGATGAAACTTGCCAGAAACAAAATCGGCAACCCCGGCATGGCCAAGGCGCTGCTTGCCAGTCTCTGCATTTTCGCCTTCCTGTTCACGGGCCCGCAAGTCATGGCTCAGGTCTCAGACTCAGCACGCTCCCACTGTGTGAGCATGGGCTATCTTTATAAAACCTCTCCCGGAATCAACGGAGGCCGGGGGGTCTGCGAGTTCTCGGATGGTAGCTGGTGCGATGCACAGGCATATTTCAGTGGAACGTGCAACAGAGTCCTCTCACCCAACATATACCCAGAATATGCCTATGGCTCTGATGGCCGATATGTCGCATCGGCAGACCAGCTTTGTCGGGGAAGCGGAGGACGCTTGCAAAGCGTTCATACGCCTTACGGCGACGTTACCTTGTGCGTCTTCCCCAACGGCGGAACTTGTGACTTGCAATCTCTGGTCAGAGGAGCCTGTGGCATAGATCCCTGGAGAGTTTACGCTCGATCCTGGCTGGATGCACCTTAGCTTGAAATTGAAATACAAACCTATTTTTTGCTGATTTTATGATAATTATTTATATTAAAATTGTATATATAAATCTTTTATAATGAGCTATTAGAAATTAAGAACTTTATTTTTAAGTGAATACCCCGCAGCTCGC
>CAZPUO010000084.1:0-10299 GCA_964589745.1 uncultured Methanotrichaceae archaeon | reverse complement strand
CAGTTGGAGGTGCCGCCCCTCTGCTCCGGCCCGTAGTCAGGATACCAGGATACGTAGCGTCCGCAGCCAAAGGCGGCCTGGGCAAGAGCCAGACCCATGCTCAGCACTCCCTGCCCTCCAAATCCCGCAATCTTCACCCCCTTTGGCCGGAACTCAGGATCTTTCAGGAGCTCCACGCACTCTCCAGGTTTGCAGCCGAAGATCCTGTCCAGAGAATCCTTGGAGAAGTCGCTTTGAGACCGGGTGATTGGCTCTGCCTCGGCGGATCTGTCCCTGAACCTCTTCAGAGGAAACTCCTCTTCCATCTGCTCATTGATGAACTTCGCCACCCCTTTGGCATCCACACGGAGAATGGTCGGACAGGGAGATAGGAACTCCACAAAGGCATATCCTTTCTTATCCCTCTGGATTTCCAGCGCTTTTTTCACAGCTCTGCGTGCCTTGCGAACATGCTCAATGTCCGAGAGAGATACACGTTCAATGAAAACCGGCGCTTTCAGTGTATCCAGCAGTTCGCAGACGTGGATGGGATAGCCCATATCCCTGGGATCTCGCCCCTGTGGCGTAGTGGCGGTAACCTCACCGATGAGCGTAGTAGGCGCCATCTGGCCGCCGGTCATGCCGTAGACGGTGTTGTTGACGAAGAAGACGGCCATCTTCTCGCCGCGATTGGCAGCTTGTATGGTCTCGTTCAGGCCGATGGACGCCAGGTCTCCGTCACCCTGGTAGGAGATCACGATAGCATCGTCCTCAGCTCTGGAAATGCCTGTGGCTACGGCCGGAGCTCGGCCGTGGGAGCACTGAACATTGCCGCAGTCCAGATAGTAATATGCAAAGACTGCGCAGCCCACGGGGCTCAAGGCCACGCACCTGTCCCGTATGCCCAAATCTGCCACGGCCTCGCCGATGAGCTTATGCAGTATCCCATGCCCGCACCCCGGGCAGTAATGCGTTGCGGTAGGCGCGGTTCCTCCCTTTCGGGGGAACGACGAGTAGAGTCCGGGATGTCCTCCGATTACCTTTTCTTTAGCTGCCATTCAGTTCACCTCCCTTATCTTCGCCATGATCTGATCAAGCTGGATCAGATTTCCTCCGTAGCGGCAGACCAGCTCGACCGGTTTGCAGCCGCTGGCCAGGCGTATGTCCTCTCGCATCTGTCCGTTGCTCATCTCCACTGAGATGAGCTTGCAGCCTTCCGTGGCTAGCGCCCGGATCTCCTTCTCAGGGAGGGGAAAGAGCGTGATAGGCCGGAAGAGTCCTGCCTTGATGCCCTCCGCTCGAGCTTCGTCCACGGCAGAGCGGGAGATCCTGCTGCTGATGCCGTAGGAGACCAGCACAATCTCTGCATCTTCCAGCCTGTAACCATCGAAGGCGGTCTCGTTCTGTTTTATCCTCAAGTACTTTTCCTGTAGCTTGAGGTTGTGCTTCTCCAGCTCTCCGAAATCGAGATAAATGGAAGTAATCATGTTTCCTCTGGTATCGGCTCTTCCAGCAACCGCCCAGGAGGTTTCGAGATCTGGTTGCAGGGCTTTTTCCGGAAACTTGAGGGGCTCGACCATATGTCCTAAGACGCCATCCCCCAGAACCACGACAGGATTTCTGTATTTGAAGGCCAGGTCGAAAGCTTTCATGGTGAAGTCACACATCTCCTGCACGCTTGCGGGAGCGAGCACGATGTTGTTGTAGCAGCCGTGACCACCACCCTTGCAGGCTTGGTTGTAGTCCGACTGCTCTGGTCCGATGTTGCCCAATCCCGGTCCCGCCCGGCAGATGTCCACGATGACGCAGGGAAGCTCTGCGGCAGCGAGGTAAGTTATTCCCTCCTGCTTCAGGCTCATCCCCGGACCGGAGGAGGCAGCCAGCACTCGGTGACCTGCAGCGGCTGCTCCGTAGACCATGTTGATCGCCGCCTCCTCAGACTCCGCTTGCACGAACTTGCGGCCAGTCATTGGGAAATACCTGGAAGCTTCGTGAAGTATCTCGCTCGCCGGAGTGATGGGGTAACCAAAGAAGCAATCACAGCCCGCATACATCGCCCCGACAATCACTGCGCTGTTTCCTGCAACTAACTGAGACGCCATCTCAACTCCCCTCTGCTTTCTCCTTTTGCGGCACGTGAACTTCAATGGCCAGCGGCTCCGGACATGTATGGTAGCAAGCGCCGCAGCCTATGCATCCGTCGCCCGTGTAAACGACGTAATGGTATCCCCTCTCGTTGTACTCTTCGCCCATCTTCAAGACGTTTGCGGAGCAGGCCTCAAGACACCTTGCACAGGCCTTGCATTCCAGGGCAGTGATCACAGGATACGGCTTGTCCTTGTCTCTGATCTCCACACGCCTGATCTTGCCGCTGATCGTCTTGGGAAGCTCCTCCACGAACTCCACGATGCGAGGGTATTTGTAGGGTGCCGTCACCTTCTTGACGTGATCTTGCAGCTCTTTCTTCAGCTCCTCTGAGGGAGAATGTCCTTCGGTCAGGACCACTGTGGCCTTTACCACCTGTCCTCGAATGGAGTCGGGCACTCCGGTGATGGCCACCTCCAAGACTGCAGGGTGAGACATGAGGGCAGACTCGACCTCGAACGGTCCCACACGGTATCCAGAGCTTTTGATCATGTCGTCCGTCCGGCCCACGAACCAGAAATATCCGTCTTCATCCATCCAGGCGGTATCGCCGGTATGGTAGTAATCATCATGCCAGGTGTTTCTTGTCTTATCCGGGTCCAGATGATAATCGGTAAAAAGCCCTACGGGCTTGCCCTTGTCGGTGCGAATGACAATCTCGCCTTCCTCGCCCACCTCGCACACTTTGTCGTTCTTGTCCACGAGGATGACATCGAATCCAGGCGCTGGCTTGCCCATGGACCCAGGCTTGGGCGTCATCCAGGGATAGTTGGCGATGCAAACAACTGTCTCTGTCTGGCCGAAGCCCTCCATCAGCCGCAGGCCTGTGGTCTCCAGGAACTTTTCGTAAACGGATGGGTTGAGGGGCTCACCGGCCGTGACCGCATACTTGAGGCGAGAAAAGTCGTACTTGGACATATCACTCTTAATCATGAACCTGAATATGGTAGGAGGCGCACAGAAGGTGGAGACTCCGTATTTGACCATCTCGTCCATCATCTTACCAGCGTCGAAGCGATCATAATCGTATACGAAGACCGCCGATCCAGCCAGCCATTGGCCGTAGATCTTGCCCCAGGCGCACTTCGCCCATCCGGTATCTGCCACTGTGTAGTGCAGGCCGTCATCCTCCACGTTTTGCCAGTACTTGGCAGTGAGAATGTGTCCCAAGGGATAAGTCTGATCGTGCTTGACCATCTTGGGGTATCCCGTCGTTCCGGAGGTGAAGTAAGCCAGAAGGACGTCGTCGGTTTTTGTGGCCTTCTCTCCTACAGGCCTCTTGAAATCCGGAGAAGCCTCTTCCAGCTCTGCATTGAAGTTGATCCAGCCATCGCGCTTCAGATCTTTGCTTCCCACCAGAGCTTTAACGAAGGGAATGTTGCCAAGCTGCTTATGCGCCGCATCGAACTCGCCCGGCACCCCGTTCTCCCCGATGCACACGATCATCTTCAAGTCAGCTTTTCTGATGCGGTAGACGAAATCCTTCGCTTTGAGCATATGGGTCGAGGGGATGGAGATCGCACCGATCTTGTTCAAGCCCACCATGCAGACCCAGAATTCCCAGCGGCTCTTGAGGGTGAGTATGACTGTGTCCCCCTTATTTAGGCCGTGTTTGCGGAATAAATTGGCGGCCTTGTCGCTCAATATCTTGAGGTCCTTGAAGGTGAGGATCTTATCTTCTCCACGGTCGTTGCACCATACCAGAGCACGCTTATCCGGATTTTTTGCAGCATAGGCATCCACCACATCAAACGCGAAGTTGAAATTTTCGGGAACGATGATCTTCAGGTTTTCTTTGAAATCCTCGTAGGATTTGAAATCGGTCCGTGACACAAACTTGTGCAGTAGAGACGACATTCTCAATCCTCTTTGCTCTTTTACATGACCACGGCCAGCAACTTCACCGACTTATCGTTTAAGGCTTCCATGACGTGCTTGTACGACGAATCGAAGAATATCGAGTCGCCCTCGTTCAAGACGACATTGTTATCGTGGATGGTTATCTTGAGAGACCCCTCGAGCACATATTCAAATTCCTGGCCCGGGTGGCTGTAAAATGTTGGCTTATCCTTTCTGGGATCGATGGTGACAATGAATGGTTCCGCCTTTTTATGGGCAAACTTTCTGGCCAGGCTCTGGTAGTGGTATTGCTTTCTTCGTTCCACTTCGACGGTCTCACCCTTTCTGGTAATAGTAAAAATGCTCATCTTTGATTCTTCGCCCGTGAGCAGCAGGCCCGTGTCCACGTTGAGCTTTCGTGCAATGCCGATGAGAACGCTCGCAGGGATGTCCAGCTTTCCCTCTTCATAGCAACTGTAAGTTTCCACTGACACTTTGAGATGCAATGCCATCTCCTCAGCAGATACCCGATTCAGCTCCCTCAGCTCACGAAGACGTGAACCGATTTCATCAAGCCTCTCCTTCATGCTCAATCCTCGGTGCATCCGGGCTCATGGTTTTTGGGCCTTTGGGATGCAGGATTGTGACTGCCTCCCAAGCATATTTTAATCTATCTCCAAAGAGAAGGGATTCTTCCCTATCAGCTGCGCATCAGGATCTTTGGGACATGAGATTGACAGAAGCAAAACCTCAATAATTAAATATTGAAGTTTTGATAGCATCGGCGTGACCAAAAGATTAGGCAGAAGGAGATTCAAAGCATCACGATGTGTACAAAATCTTGTTCTGGTGGAGAGGTCAGAATAAGAAGCAATAAAATAATAGTCCCGCCCATCCGGGCAGGATTTCAGCTACTTTGATTGCGGTGCGCAGGCTTTCAAATGACTGCAGATCTTCGCCAACGTTGTTTTCAGGCGGTCCAGTCATCCTCGTCCAGCCAGTTCTGGGACCTCATCTTAGAACTGACTTGTGCCTTCACTTTGGGCTGTCTGCTCATCATCCTGGATGCTGCTCGCGCATTGATCCTTCCTCGCATCAGATTGTAAGCTATTTCCGGATCAATGTAGTATTCATCCAAATATTGTTGATAAGACAGCTGCTCTCCAATGGCTGAGATGTATATCGGCGAGCCAAGGACAGGCGTTATCTTGCCCGCAGGCAGAATCCATTCGAAGCCCTGCGGGAGCGCACACTGCAGCCAGTCGTCTTCATCATCCGCCAAAACTTCTGCGCTAACTTCATTCACAGTTCCACAATTTTTACAAATGAACTTCTTCATGCTACTCACCTTCAGTAAGATAGGTTATGGTCCATGACAGTATATATAATTTACTTAGAAAATAATTTTTTGTCAGGCAAGCATCTTTTATCGGAAAAATATGAGTTGCTAATATTATTAGCTATTAATAGCTTTAGGAAATCGCTGCAGGATCTTTTTGCATTGCGTTAACACTAGGCAGCAATCGTTATCCAGGTGCTAACCGACGACACCTCCATCCATCGGTAAATGCGATCGTAGAACTATTCGGAGACGAATGGCAGACAAGATTTTGGGAAACGGATTTGTTGCCCAGCCTCTACAGGTGAACTACCGCACTCTGATGGGCACGGCTTCCCACTTCATCGCCAAAACTTGCATCACAGAGATGTGATGTAGTGGCTTTGACTCTTTGGGCACTGTGGGCTGTTCCATCCCTGCCGGAACAATAACAAACGTTGCCTGCCTTCACTCTTGATCAGAATGGATTTGACGCCGCCTTTGATCTTGCGATGCATTTTGATCCTGATCTCCGCGATCTTGAAGAGGGCGCAATAGGCCATGATCTTGATCCAGCTTGAAGCCTGACTGGTTATAGTTCATGTTTTTGTACCAAACATAGCCTCTGAATCGGACATGGCCCTATCTTTCGGTAGTTTTTCTTATAAGCTGAAAGTCCTTTAATGTTAGACCAGAGGTTGTAGTTTACCGTCTGAAGAATTTTGGAGTAGACCAGATTCAACTTTGAATTCACAAGCTTCAGAGATTGTATCATGTTCTGAGTAAGTATCATAGGTCTTGAGCATGATACTTTTCTCCCTAGCATCCTTCATCTTTTCGAGAAGCTTGTTATGAAGCTACCAATAATTATCCATGGCTTCAGCTAACTTATCGAAGTCGCCTTGTCAGAAAATATCGAATATTCGTAGCTTATTATTAACAAATGCTTCAATGCTAACATTATATTTATATCGATTAGTGCGGCGCGAGGTAACTCATGGGCAAAGACTTCGCTTTCATCCCACAGTATCCGGACTTTCGTTTGGATTCTTCCGACGAAGTCGTATGGCCTGAAGGCGAGGGACTTTACCGCTGTTCCGACTATGCCTCGACTTTTCGAGGCTGCCATCGACGTAGTCGTGGCACGTCAGAACCCTCGCTGACGCTAGTTAGCGTCCTTCGAGATCGATGAGTTAAAAAACGAAAGATATCGCTCAATGTGACCATGCGGTCCGTCGATGGCGGGGATGCGGTGCCAACAGGAATGGATGGAAAACATGAACTATTATTCCAGATAAGTTTATGTTTTGACCGAGTACCTAGCAGCAGGATGCAATATTCGTTAAAAAATAATGTTATATTATACCTTTTTAATATTTATTAAAATTTTACATTTTTACAGCAATAAGTATATTGAAGTTTGTTCAGATAATGCGTCTTTGTTTTTTCTGGAACCATCAGGAGTGTATGAATATGCAAAAAAATATTTCAACATATTGGGATTTAAAACTAAGAAAAGAACTGCAGATAGGCATTGAAGATCTTTCTCGAATCGTCAAAAAGATGTTTCTATTCCTTTCGGTAAGCTCCTTGTTTATAGGAGGAACTGGCTTTTTCAAGACCTTTATCGGTTACTCTTTCCTCGGAATGACGCCCAATTTTCTGGTTTGTCTCGCGGTCTTTCTCTTTGCCTTTGCCATCTATACTCTTGACAAGATAGCAGACATGGATAAAGACGCTGCCAATTTGCCAGAGCGGCTAAGCTTCCTGAAAGGGCGCAAGAATCTGGCGACTGGCTATGCTCTATCTGCTTACTTGCTGGCCATCGTCATAGTTCTTCTCGATATGCCTATCGCCCTTCCGATCTTGATTTTCCCGTTAGCCGTAAATCTTGTCTACGGCTCAAAGCCGATATCGAGCTTGCCGAGGCTGAAAGACTTGCCTTTCATTAAGAACTTCATAGTGGCAATCACCTGGGCACTGGGCACTGCACTCTTGCCAGCAATGCATTCAAGCAATATCTCGATGATCGCTGTTGCTTCCGTTTTCTATTTCATGCTTATAAAGACGTTCATAGACACGGTTCTTTACGACATTCGAGATGTTAAAGGCGATAGAGATGGCGGCGTCAAGACGATACCAGTGCTGATCGGCCCTAGAAAGACAATCGCCATTTTGTTGCTGCTGGAGATCACCTTACTGCCATCGCTGGAATTTATCGACATCGCCCTTCGTCCATTAGCTGCGATTCTGATATTATTTGGATTCGGCTATATCGTTTACTTCAGGGAGCGACGCAATCCCCTTGTTCTTGATCTTTGTGTGGAAGGTGAATGGATGTTAGCCACTTGCCTGCTTTCAATACTCAGGGTAACGGGGCTTTAAATGGCGATAGCCATCTGAGTGACTTCCTCCCCATCCTGAAGGGAGGAGGCTTCCCACTGTTTCGACTATGCCTCGACTTTTTGAGGCTGCTATCGACATAGTCGTGGGCATCTAAAGTCTCTCAGACCCAAGTCAGCGCGCCCTTTCTGTTCACAAGAGATAATCATAAAGAGATAATCATAAAGAGATAATCATAAAGAGATAATCATGAACCACAGTGTATTGTATTGCGGACAAAATGCAAAGAAAAGCGAAAAGATATGGGAAGTATCCACCAGCGAATTGAGCAGAGCTCAATCCTGCTCTATTTCAAACCGAGAATGCAAAGGCTTATGCCTCTGCAGCCTCGTAATCAGTATCGATAGTATCCTGAAGGCCATCCTCTGTATGTGCGGTGACCATACGCTCTGAGACGTCCTGATCGGAAAGTATCTCCAGGAAGCGCTTCGTATAGCCGTCTCTCTCTGATGCTCTCTGGCTGTCGAAGATATTCCTGTACTCAGATATGGTGGAAGGAGCCACCTTCAGAGCCTCAGCCATATCTTTTACAGATTTCCCGGCATCCGATAACCGAAGAAACTCTCCCTTGTCGAAAGGAGGCTTCAGATCCGTCTCCCGGAACAGATGAAGTTTGATGCGAGCCCGGCTCACAGTTTTATTCAGGGCTCTATCACCCAGCCGCTCGGCAATCTCCGTGTCGCTCAGGCCTTTGTAAAAAAGCCGGACAACCGTTGAAAGCTGCTCAGGGGTCAGCTTGGTTTGGATGCCATATTGCTTTATCATATCTCTGACCACCCCCAATAGAGCACGCTCAATCTCGCCGCTTCCCCGAAGACTACCATGACGAGTGGCCTGCTTCTCCACGACCTTGGTGCTGGCACCAATTTTCAGAACGAGATCTCGCAGCTGATCAGTTCTACCACTCATTTAAAGTACCCTCTCAAAACACCCTTGTTGATAGTATAAAGAGATTTCCATTGTATTACAAACCTTTTTATATGCGGGCTTCGTCTAAGAGGGCGGAATGTCCGAGACCAGCATATATGTTGTGAAGACCACCGCCAACCAGGAACGTTCGGTGGCCAACATGATCGCCCAGATAGCACGCAAGGAAAAGTATGATATAAGGGCACTGCTGGTACCAGATGTGCTGAAAGGCTATGTCCTTGTGGAGTCCCCAGCTCCTGAGATCGTAGATCAGGCTATTCAAGGGATACCCCATGCACGCTCCGTGATAAAAGGAGCCTCAAACATCGAAGAGGTTGAGCACTTTCTCACCCCCAAGCCTGCAGTAATAGGAATAAACGAAGGTGCTATAGTCGAGCTCATATCCGGGCCGTTCAAGGGGGAAAAGGCCAGGGTCAAACGTGTAGACGTTGCCAAGGAAGAGATAACTGTCGAGCTCTTCGAAGCTATGGTGCCGATCCCCATCACTGTGCGGGGAGATCACGTGCGCGTGCTCAGCAAAGATGAAACTTAGAGGTGACGAGTATTGGCTAATGTCGTGGAAGCATTGGTTCCTGGCGGAAAGGCCAGCGCTGGACCGCCACTGGGCCCTGCCCTTGGACCATTGGGCGTCAACGTAGCCCAGGTGGTTGCCAAGATCAATGAGCAGACCAAAGATCTGAATGGAATGCAGGTTCCAGTCAAGATCAAGGTTAAGTCCAGAACCGAGTTCGAGATCGAAGTTGGAACGCCTCCAACGTCGGCCTTGATCCTCAAGGAGATAGGCGCGGAAAAGGGCACAGGCGATAAAACCATTGTCGGAAACCTGACTATGGAGCAGGTCCTGAAGATTGCAAACATCAAGATGAAAGGCATTCTCTCCAAGAACCTGAAGAACGCTGCCCGCGAGGTCATCGGAACGGCAGGGTCCGTTGGAGCGACCATCGAGGGCATGCCCAGTAAAGAGGCCCAAGCTGCCGTAGCCAGCGGAAAGTACGACGAGATATTGGAAGCGAAGGCTTAAAATATATAGTTATAGTCTGAATTCTGATTCTCTTTTTGAGAAACCGTAGGAGACAAAGGAAAGTCGCAGACTACGGAGGATTGAAATGGATATAGAAGAAGCCGTAAAGCAAGCTATCACTGAGGCACCTGCCAGAAAGTTCAGCGAGAGCGTGGATCTGGCCATTAATCTTCACAACATCGACCTCTCCCAGCCGGGAAACCGGGTCGATGCCGAGGTTATACTTCCCCACGGGCTGGGCAAGCCGACCAAGATCGCCGTATTCGCTGCTGGAGAGACTGCCCTGCGAGCCAAGAGCGCCGGTGCAGACCGGGTTATCTCCGCTGATGAGATCAAGGAGCTTGGCGGAGATAAGAGAGCGGCGCGGAAATTGGCCGAGGAATACAAGTTCTTCATAGCAGAGACTCAGTTCATGCCTGTTATAGGTAAGAGCCTGGGTTCCATCCTGGGCAAGAGGGGCAAGATGCCCACTCCACTCCCACCAACGCAGGATGTGACCCCGCAAGTGCAAAGGCTCAAGAACATGATCAGGATCAGGTCCAGGGACAGGCCGACCTTTCACCTGACTGTAGGGAATAGAAATATGAACAGCCAAGAGCTGGCCGAGAACATCGAAGCGGTCATCACCAAGCTCGAGCAGACCTTGAAGGATGGTCGGCATAAC
>CAZPUO010000083.1:0-10489 GCA_964589745.1 uncultured Methanotrichaceae archaeon | reverse complement strand
AGGCCAAGAATGCCAAAATTATTACGGAAGGGGGTAAAAGTGCGGAATATGGGATGCATATATGGATATGAGAATTAATATTATACGTTCTATGATCATGGCTCCGAATATATTAAAAGAATTGGAGAGAGAAGAACATTCATAGATTTTTTCCCTTGCTTGCTCTTTGGATTAACCCCAACCACTTATTCTCTCCACTAATCCCAACTCCCGCCATCTCAGCAGGTGTCAACCCATTGAGCCCCATATGTGGCCTAATGAAGTTGTAATAGATCTGGTTCATAGGCAGGATAGGCGTATTGTCCTCTTTCAGTCCACGCATAACCTTTTCACGCTCGCGAATTGACCCGTGCATCCTCTCAAGCACATTATTAAGACTCTCCTGCAAAGCCACATCCGCGATATGCTTGCAGCTCTGATGATGGTCGTAGAACTCCTTTCTGAATGCATCCTTATAAGATGCAAGGCCATCAGTAACCATAGTATGAGGCTTTTTGCCAGCTACCTCTTTTGATTTCTTGAATGGCTTCCTAGCATCCTTTATCTCTCTAGTTTTTGTAATTACACTGACTAGCTGGAATCGTGTTTTCTCATCCATGGTATTCCATAACCATCGCCATTCTCCGCCTATCTTTACCTTCATCTCATCAGTATGCCAGATGTCGCCTACCTCTGGTTCAAGTGTATTAACATAAGCTTCTATGATATCGGTGTATTTGCCTATCCATCTGTGGATAGTGCTATGATCCACATCCAGGCCATAGAATTGTCCTAGATGGTCTTCGATCTTCCTGAGAGATACGCCTTTGAAATAGAGATCAAGAGTTGTAGCTACTATCCTGGGATCGTAGCAAAGCCCTTCGAACCCTCTATTTAGCACGAACTTTCGCGCGCAGTCCTTGCACTTATAGACTTGCTTATTGCTCTTGAAGCCCTGTTTGATTATATTATGAGATCCACAGAACTTACACGAAACATCGTTTTTTGCGGGTCTTAAGCATATCGAATTTCCTCTGCTATCCTCTTCTAGCTGCTTGGTCAGCTTTTGCCACAAGACCACCGCATGAATATGCTTACAAGTAACATGCCTAAACTGGTAGTCAGGGCAAGTACAGCGCCAAGAGCCAGCATAGGATGTTATTATATAATTTAAATCTTTCGTTTGAGATGGAATTTCATACTGGTTCTGTGAGAGTTGCTTAGGCTCTACCCCTCTCTCTATCATCTGTCTGCCACGTAACTCACGCTTGGTATATTCTGGATTAGTAGATTGATCGAAAGGCATGTTAACTAATTAAGTAGTTAATCGTTTAAATAACTATTGCTAACTAGTTAACTTGATATAGCATTAACCATTTAATAAGTGATTATGCCTTACCTCAGCGTGCCAATAAACGACGACCTAGATAAGCGATTTAGGAACGAGGTGAACCGACGATTAGGAATGAAAAGGGGTAACATTAAGATAGCTTTAGAGCAGGCAATAGAGATGTGGATAGAACACAAAGATGGATAATTTTCCTTAGTAAGTAGCTTTCTTAGATAGTAAGGATTAAGCGCAAAAAGTGTTACTAAATTAAAGGAATTTATGTGATAAACCTCCAAATGCGACAGTACATTAAAAACCTACCATATGCGACAGAACCACCAGGCATGAGTTTAATATAGAAGTTCAAACAATTGATTAAATGCTAAATGGCATAACTATTGAGGTAATTAATGGCTGGACAATTCAGTGGAACACCCATATACATTCTCAGAGAAGGCAGCCAGAGAACTGCTGGAAGAGATGCACAGAGATCGAATATAATGGCGGCCAAGGCAGTTGCTGGCTCTGTTAGGACCACTCTGGGCCCCAAGGGCATGGATAAGATGCTTGTAGATACCATGGGGGATGTTGTGATCACCAACGACGGTGTCACTATACTCAAAGAGATGGATATCGAGCATCCTGCGGCCAAGATGATGGTGGAGATTGCCAAGACCCAGGACCAGGAGGTCGGGGATGGCACGACCACTGCTGTTGTGCTCGCCGGAGAGTTGCTCAAGCAGGCCGAAGGGTTACTGGACCAGGAGATCCATCCTACGGTGATTGCAGCAGGCTACAGAGCTGCGGCTGACAGGTCCTTGGAGATTCTCAAGGGTTTAGCTGTGAGCGTTTCCGCAAATGATGAAGCTCTTCTGAGGAAGATAGCCATCACAGCCATGACTGGTAAGGGCTCTCAATCCGCCCGAGATGAGCTGGCAGTCATGGCGGTTGAGGCGGTCAGATCGGTGGTAGATGAAGACGGGACCGTCGATACCGACAATATCACCGTAGAGAAGAAGGTCGGCGGCGGCATAACAGACTCCCAGCTTGTGAGCGGAGTTGTCATCGATAAAGATCGGCTCCACCCCAACATGCCAAAGTCGGTCACCGATGCCAAGATCGCTCTCCTCAACGCAGCTCTGGAGATCGAGAAGACGGAGGTCGATGCTAAAATCCAGATCACCTCCCCAGACCAGCTCCAGGCTTTTCTGGACCAAGAGGAGACCATGCTCAAGGACATGGTAGACAAGATCGCTGCCTCCGGGGCCAATGTATTATTCGTGCAGAAGGGCATAGATGATCTGGCCCAGCACTTCCTCGCCAAGGCCGGGATCTACACCGTGCGCCGGGTTAAGAAGAGCGACATGGAGAAGCTCGCGCGTGCGACCAGCGCAAGAGTCGTCACCAGCATCCACGAGATCACCAAGGACGACCTTGGCAAGGCAGGCCTGGTCGAGGAGAGGAAGGTCAGCGATGAGAAGATGACCTTCGTAGAGCATTGCGAGAATCCCAAGTCAGTGTCCATCATCCTGCGCGGGGGAACGGAGCACGTGGTTGATGAGCTGGACAGGGCCATGGAGGACGCACTTCGTGTCGTTGGTGTCGCTGTGCAGGACAAGATGCTGGTTCCCGGTGGCGGTGCTCCAGAGGTTGAGCTGGCACTGAGGCTTCGGGCGTATGCCTCCACAGTGGGTGGCCGTGAGCAGCTCGCCATCGAGTCCTTTGCCGACGCCATGGAGGTCATTCCCAAGACCCTGGCAGAGAACGCCGGCCTGGATCAGATCGACTCTCTAGTGTCTCTGAGAAGCCAACACGAGAAAGGCTTGAAGAGTGCGGGCCTGGACATGGATACAGGCAAGCCCGTTGACATGTTGAAACTTGGAGTGGTCGAGCCGCTCAGGGTCAAGACCCAGGCCATCCAGTCTGCAGCTGAGGCGGCAGTCATGATCATCAGGATCGACGACGTCATCGCCTCCAAGTCTGGAGGACCGGGCGGCGCCCCAGGCGCGGGTGGGATGCCCGGCGGCATGGGCGGAGAGGACTTCGAGTAGGTCCTAGCCTTTCTCTTTTTACTTTTCTTTTTTGCAGACAATTTTGTTAATTTATGCCAAGGATTTTTCACTCAATACAGATTTCATGCCCTTTCCTGACACTCCTTTCCTGACACTATCTGGAGTGAATCCCATCCGAGTAGACAATGAGTTTAAGCGACATCAATCCTTGGAGGAACGTAGATGAAGAAAAAAAATGATGCTGCGCTACGACTGGGAAATCAAGATATCTGTAGCAGCTGAACTTGAGGGCGTCAAGTATCCAGCTAGATCGCTCGCGAGCAGGGAAATTCACCCTAGCCTTCTCTAGCAGCGATCTGAAATACCACAAAGCCGCCAATAAGGGACGAATGAGTTTATCTTTCAGATCATGCAGTACGACAGCTAGTCAAATATTTATAATGCATATGTCATAAAAAAATCTTATTAATAGGGTATCAGGGGCTGAAATTATACCAGTAAGAAATGGACAGAATCGGAAAGAAATCCACCCCGGTCTTGAGGTGGAGATTGTCCTAAAGAAGGATCAGCGTACCGGCAAGAGGACTCGTGGAATTGTGAAAGAGATTCTGACTAACTCCTCCTACCATCCGCACGGCATAAAGGTGAGGCTGCAGGACGGACAGGTGGGCAGGGTGCAGGAGATCATCAAATAGATGCTCGGTCCCTGTTGAATTTGCAGCTACTGCTACTGCGATCACCATTAGCATCTATTCTTATGGTCGAGCTATCTGACCCCTAGCTTTTTATCTTCCTTGGGTCTCATTCCTTGCCCATGGTAAAAGAAGTTCATGCCGCTCATATCTTGTGCAAGACCGACAAGAAGGCCAAAGAGGTTCTGGAAAAGCTAGGCGCTGGCCAGAGCTTTGCAGAGATGGCCAGAAAATACTCGCAATGCCCTTCGGGCAAAAGCGGAGGCGATCTGGGATGGTTTGGCAAGGGGTCGATGGTTCCCGAGTTCGAGAAGGCGGCCTTTGAGGGAGAGAAGGGCAAGATCCTGGGCCCGGTCAAGACTCAGTTTGGATATCATCTCATCAAGGTTCTGGATAAGAAATAGAATGCGAAAGAGAAGGCCAAGATTTAGAACGGCTAGGAAAGGCTAAAAGAGCTTCAGAATAGAATCCGTCAGGGCGGAAGCTTAGGCCTTCACCCTCTTTTGCGTTTCACGTTCTTTGCATCTTCTGCAATAATGGCTCTGCCTTTTGCATCTCTTCATGGGCTAAAGTGAGATTGCCTTGAGAGATATCCTCCTTGGAAACGGATATCGCTGTTGAGATATTGTTCAACTCGTTCGTAAAGTTCCCGTCGAACTTGATCACCCAGGGCCTGTACTTGGAGTACTTCTCCTGGAAGGCTCCAAAGGTGCTCTCCAGCTTGTCATACTGCTCCACGGCTTCCTGTCTCTGTCCCTGACCTATGTACTGCAGGGCCGAAGAATAGGGCTCTTTCACCTTGTTCAGATCCTCCAGAAAGATAGTACTGGTAAGAGCTATGCTAGCATAGATGCCAGCCACGCCCAGGACCAAAATCGCCGCGACAGCAGCCGCCATAAGATTCTTGTTCTTGCGCTTGACCAATTCGCAGCTGTTCCAGCCGAGCAAGTTGTAAAATCCGCAGGTGCTCGTAGCCGCCTGGAAGAGCAGAAGCATCGCTATCAGGTAGAGCGGGATCTGCCACTCAGTTCCCACCCAGAAGAACGCCACCAAGATAAAGAGCTCTGCTAAAATCACCCTTAAAAGCCGATCGATTGTGCTAAGGTTCTTCACAGGAGAAGGAGTCTAAATGAGATTATTAAGGCTTTGCGGTTGGCAAGGGTGCGATCTTTTTGCGGAAATCTGTTGAAGCTGTTACCTTCTCCACTCGTACCCCTGGCATTCATCCAGATAGGCGATGCACCTTGGCGTTAGCCTGTATTCGCCCTCCTCTTGCTCCACCAGCAGGGCCTTCTCCAGCATGACGAGGTGATTTTTGAGATCCTGCTCCTTCAGATCCATCTCTTCTTCCAGATCCTTTATCCTCACCAGGTCCAGCCCGATCAGGTCGAGAATATCTCTCCTCACTTTATCCTCCAAAGCGGCCTCTTCCCGCCTGTGGAGGTCGCCTGGCTCCATGTTCCGGCTTTCCAAGATATCACCGCCATCAATCCTTTATTATTATTCTTGCGCTCACTATATCTATTTTTTCTGCATTTCTGTTTTCGGAAGATGCAGTGCATTTTCAATGTCTATGACTCCTATCCTAATGCCTTCGATTCTTAGTTGATTTTTCAGTAACATTTACCTGCGACTGTCTCACAAACGTTTCATAATAACCTTATTCTCAATTGCCATAGCACAAGGTTGATGAAATCGGTTTCCTGATCCGAAAAGGCCACACCACAGCCATAGCGAGCTTAAGCTTTAATATCATCTTTGCAGATGGATAAATAATTACAGAAGCCAATGTTGCGGAAGATGAAATTATGAAGGATGAAAAAAGCGAATTTGTCACTACAGTCGCGATCATAACCAGGAGGTTGAAAGAAGGCAAGAATTATGATGATTTCCGCAAGGCTTGGTACCATTCCACCGGCTTCGGGATCGAGGGCAAGGAAAAAGGAGAAAGAGGCGGCAACAGCATGTTCACTTTGATCAATGTATTCGATCCGAGGGAGATTATAGTCCTGGGTTTTGCCACCACGACGCTTGAACAGCTAGAAGATGCGCTTGAAATAGAGGTGGAGTTCCGGGGGAAGAATCCCATGGATGAGGTCATCGAGCCGGGAATAGGCAGAAAATTCTGTGCGTTGATTTCAGAGGATGATTTTTCAGCTGCGGGAGAAGTACCCTACAAACCACCTAGCGTTGCTGGAAAAGAGACAAATCTGGCAGAATTTTATAAGAACTTAGAGGCTATAAAGAAACTCTTTGCAGCTGCGGCAGAGAAACGAGATAAGATAAACGAGGCACGGAAACCGAAAAAATAATTGGAAATCGCTGAACGCTAATGAGCTGGGCGAGAAGCGATGACGAGTTCTCGAATTCCCATTTTCTAAAATTTAACACGAGCGTGCATCGGATCTCAGCTTATTGATTCCGGACTGGTGTCTCCCGCTATTGTTTATTTCCATCGCGCCAGTGCACAAGCGCCTTATGTTTGCAATCGTTAGAACCCCGCAATGCTTGGGTTGCCGTGGGCGCAGGTCGCCTGCCCGCCTGCGCACGGGTGCGGGGCCGGAGGAGCGCGGATTCGCCGTCAACGGTAGTGAGCAGCTGGCCATCAACTTTGCCACCGAGATTAGATGCAATTAAAAACTATTTTAAAATCAGGATCATCGGACATTTTGAGGCTGATATCGTGCCATTTTGGGAAGGGCCTCCGAGTTAGTCGAAGGACTAACTTTAAGATCTGGAAGGGTATTCCTCAAATTCCTCCAAAATCGATGATTTGTCTTTGATGAAAGTGTTATTCTTTGTTTCAATTTCTTGGAGTAGCTTTTCCATTTCAGGAAGTGTAATAGTCCTCTTGATGGCTATAAGGGAGAGAAGATCCTTGAGATTCAACATTGAAATGCCTTCTTCCTCACAAAACTTTGTCAACTTGGAATCATTCGTGAGGAATAAAGCTCCCCGATTCTTTGCAATGCTAAGAGCCTCGGCTTCTCCAAAATGAATGAAGCTCTTCTGAGAATGAGATTGAAATCGCTCAAGCTCCCTCGGTTCCATGAGGACGACTAGTATGCTTTTGAAGACCTTATCAGCGAATGAAAATCCTGCCTTTCTAACTCTTAGGAGTTCCATGTACACGGAATTCGTAATGCGGATATCCGCCTCAGGAAAAACCTTCTTTAACAAGCAGATCCGATCAACTTTGGCTAGAGTGTTTACAATATCGCAGTCCAGGATCACCATCATAGCAGTCCGATCCGGGCAAGGCGCTTCCTGCTGTCCTCTTTATTTCCATCAACCTCAATCTTTATCGATCTTGAAGCCAGGATCTCCTTGAATTCTTCCAGGCTCAAAGCAGCAATATCCGCAGCCTTACACAAGGTAACCTTGCCATGGCGGTACAGGTCCACTGCAATCTCAATTCTGAGGCCGGGCTTAAGAGTAAGAAGGGCTCTAATTGCATCCGAGATCACATAGTCCTTCGACCTGTAAATATCGGTACGCAAAAGGGCATTCAGCTCCTTTTCAATAGATGCCATTATATCATTATCAAAAAGGGTCCGACTTATTTAATCCTTCCTGCCTGAGCTTTTTTATCGGATGGCACAGGCGACGAAGAAGCTAGGGGCTGAAGGGCCGAAACCGTAAGTTCGGTTTGATGCCTCAATACCAGATGAAGTCATGCAGCATCTTTTTCATGCACTTGCACGCCCGCCTGCCCGCTGGCCCGCTCGTGGGGGGGGCGGCAGGGATGCGGATTGGCAGCGGGGATGGCTTGCAGGAATCCGGTCGAGCGTAAATCACCTAGTGATCGAGCAGGCTGGATTGAGGACTACAAATAGGGTGAAGAGTGCTCGATGGAGTGTCCATAGATAATGAGTGGGGTTCTTTTGCATCGAACTTGAACTGAATCCAGATAATCTATAAATATTTATTACGTGTACTTAAATAGAATCATGAATACAGAAGATGCGGTTAGTCAAGTTATTAAATGGTTGTTTGAAATATCTGTTACCCAGTCGTTATGCATTTGGTCCGATGGAAAATGCGCCCCACTTAGCCCAGCGGGCTGGAATCCTTTAATAAATATTAAAACGCCTCCGCCAAAATTTGAAATTGGTTTCGTGGATTTGGGGATCCCACTGCAAGCACAATTTGAACAAGCCGTAAAAGATAAAAACGTACGCGAGAGAGTCAAAAGGAAGTTCAAAATCAATCGTATACCTATTGAGTCATTGCACCCATTTCCTCCCGAAGAGATCCATTAGATGGTCGTTGGGGAGTCGAACAGGATGGCTGGGACGCACGCGCGCTCCCCGGAGCCGGCCCGGCCCTGCAGCGCTGGAGGTGCGGAGGCCTGGGCAGCGATGGGCAGGGCCGCTCGTTCGTCGCCTGCATTCCGGTCGAGCGTGGATCGCCGCTGGCCCCGCCCGCCTGCCCGTGGGCCCGCTCGTGAGGCGGGGCGGCAGGGATGCGGGCTGGTGGTGAGGGCGGCGGTAGGGATGCAGATTGGCGGCGCGGACGAAAGCGGCCTGTCTGCTCGTGGGTCTCTTGCCAACGCGGATAGATTCACTCCAAAGATGAAGCTTAGATTTAAATACGTACTATGTAATATGTGATAGTAAGTGAGTAAGTCCCTCTCGAAAAGGATGAGGCCACCAATTGGTGGGTGGGACGAAGTAGAGAGGGGTTCACTAAACTTTACTATTTTTCGGTTCGAAAAAGTCCAGTTCTATAATTACTCTTTGTTTGATCTTCAGATAATAGCTATTGTCTCCATTCCTGTATTTCCTGCTTATTGCGCCAGCTACGAAGTCTACAGCTTGAACGCAGGGGCATTGTCTTGAATCCACATGAGTTACCTCAATATCTACAGAAATACCTTCTCCGATTCTTCCTCCCACATAATCATTGAAATTCTCTCTTTGGACGCCATAAAGGGACTTGTCTACAACGATTTCAACAAAAGGAGCACTGTGTACATGGTACTTGCCAATGATCCTGTAGAGCAATTGTTTGCATAGGTAGTTATACACTATCTGAGGCTTATCCTGAAGACCCTCAGTAACCTGACCTTTGCGCAGCAGAGAATAGGCAATTTCGTTATTGGTCCCGCCAATGCACTCAAGAACTCTCCGCCGTATATTCTCATTGGAATTACTGAATTTAAGCTCGGATGCTTTTTTGTACTTCTTCTTGATTTTCCTTCGACGGATATTCTTTATACATCGCTCGATGGGGAGATGCTCTGTGACTACCAAGGCAGCGAGCAAGAAGTAGGGATCATCCTCTGAGGCGTTAGCTCCCAAGCCGCCCAGGTTGCTGGATTCATCCAGATAGATCTTCATCAGTTCGCATCATTGCACAAATCAAATTGTTGATATAAGCTTTGCCTAGGCGGAGCGAATCCAATCGAGCGGGGGGATCGCCTGCGGCCCCCGCCCGCCTGCCCGCGGGCCCGCTCGTGAGGGGGCGGCAGGGATGCGGATTGGCGGTGAGGGTGGCGGCAGGACGCGGATTGGCAAAGTGGATGAAGACTGCCCAAGAAGATGCGATCCTACCTACGCAATTCCGGAGCTACCTGTTTGTTCAATGATGGGGGCCCTGAGGTGGTAGAGGAGCCGGAACTTATTAACAAGATATATATGCTGGCCGAAGACACAAGACTGAGGCGGCAAAGGATCTCGAAATTACCCAAGAGGGATATGCATAACGACTGAACGACCCACAGATTACATTGTCAGCCTGGTGCGAGAACTCTCCAAATTGCCGAAGGAGACCGAATGGGTAGAGTTCAAGCACAATTACGCCGAGCCGCAGGATATCGGTGAATATATTTCAGCGCTATCGAACTCGGCTGCACTAGTGGGTAAGGCCTCAGCATATGTTGTGTGGGGCGTAAATGATGACGAGCATGTGGTAGTAGGCACTCAGTTTTCACCAAGGGCGGCAAAGGTCGGTAATGAGGAACTGGAGAATTGGCTACTCCGTGCATTGAGGCCGAAAATCCATTTCCGATTCTTCGAGGTTCAAGTAGATGGGCTACCTGTAGTGTTGCTGGAGATTGAACGAGCTTTTCGCCAGCCCGTTCAATTCAATGGGAATGAGTTCGTTCGCGTCGGCTCATACAAGAAACGACTCAAGGATTTTCCTGAGAAGGAGCGGGCACTTTGGCGTCTTTTTGATACGACACCATTCGAGAGCGGCGTGGCAGCCGAGCGGGTTTGTGATGAGGATGTGCTCAAGCTGTTGGATTATCCGGCCTATTTTGACTTGCTGAAGCTCCCCTTGCCAGACAGTCGTGCTGGTATCCTGGAAGCGCTGGCAGACGACAGGCTAATTGCATCATGCGAGGCGGGTGGTTGGAATCTCTCCAATCTCGGTGCGATTTTGCTCGCCAAAAGGATAGATAGCTTCTCAGCACTTGGGCGCAAATCTATACGAGTGATCCAGTACCGTGGAAACAGCCGAATTGAGACCAT
>CAZPUO010000082.1:0-10571 GCA_964589745.1 uncultured Methanotrichaceae archaeon | reverse complement strand
CTCCGACCCAGGCAATATGCGCTACTACCCCAAGGGCAGGCTGATCAAGTCGCTCTTGGAGAATTACGTTCTGGACAGGGCCTCGGACATGGGCGCTATGGAGGTGGAGACGCCCATTATGTATGACATGGAGCATCCCACCCTCAAGAAATACCTGGACCGCTTCCCAGCCCGGCAGTACCAAATCGAGTCGGACAAGAAGCGGCTCTTCCTGCGCTTTGCCGCATGCTTCGGCCAGTTCCTCATGGGCCACGACATGACCATATCCTACAAGTCCATGCCCCTGAAGATGTTCGAGATCACCAGGTACAGCTTCCGGCGCGAGCAGCGCGGGGAGCTTGTGGGCATACGCCGTTTGCGAGCCTTCACCATGCCTGACATGCACACCCTGACCCGGGATATGGGCCAGGCGACAGCTGAGTTCAGGAAGCAATATGAAGCCAGCATCTCTGTCCTCAAGGATGTGGGACTTGACCTGAACGACTACGAGGTGGCCATCAGGTTCACCAAGGACTTCTACGCGGAGAATAAGGAGTTCATCGAGGGCCTGGTGGACATCGTCGGAAAGCCCGTTCTTATCGAGATGTGGGATGAGAGGTTCTTCTACTTCGTCCTCAAGTTCGAGTTCAACTTCGTGGATACCCTGGACAAGGCCAGCGCTCTTTCCACGGTGCAGATCGATGTCGAGAATGCCGAACGCTACGACATCTCCTATGTCAACGAGGCAGGGGAAAATAAACGGCCCATCCTGCTGCACTGCTCGCCCTCCGGAGCCATCGAGCGCGTCATGTACGCCATCCTGGAGAAGGCAGCCCGCGAGGCCGCCGAAGGCAGACTGCCCATGCTGCAGACCTGGCTCTCGCCGACGCAGGTCAGGATCATCCCTGTCGCACAGCGACACCAGGCGCGAGCCTTCGAGATAGCCGGGGAGCTTGGATTTCGGTGCGACGTGGACGACAGAGAGGAGACGGTGGGAAAAAAGATCCGCGATGCGGGTAGGGAGTGGATACCTTACGTAGTGGTCATCGGTGACGATGAGCTGGCTTCGGGCCAGCTTATGGTAACGGTCCGCGCAGATTCCACACCCAAGTCAGCCGCCAAGGCCAGTATGAGCATTGAGGATTTACGCAAGCTCATCTTGGCCGAGACGAACGGGAAGCCCTGGCGCCGGCTGCCCCTGCCCATGAAACTCTCCGAGCGGCCCAAGTTCATCTAAGGCCCCAGGGGGCCCGGAGATCCGCTGGCCCATGGCCTTACCCGTCAATCGTTTTTTATGATCTGGAGCCAACCTCGTTCTTTCCGCGGCAGTGAAACTGGGCTGCATAACTGTAACCAGATTTTTTTCAAATTGACTGTGACAAATAGGTATGACCGTAACTATTATTAATTATGAAATGCATCATCCTTTTGGAGGTGATAGAAGGTGCCTTCGCTGACCGATCAGATAATTGCAGTAGTGATCTTCGGCCTAGTAACCTTCGTCCTGCCTGCTGCTCTCAACAGGTTCGCGGACTCTCGAAGTCAGCCGAGATAAACGGCTGATCTCATTTATTACTTCTGAGTGCATTTTTTCCGTTATTCTTGAAAAGCGTTCATAAATGCAGAATGATAAAAGAATGTAAATTTGTTTGTCTTTTTCATTTGCTGATAGCATGGTTATGGTATCTTTGTCTTTAAAAAAATTAGGAAGTTATGGTGAAAGAGAGCTTCATCTTTCAGGCACTGCCATGGGATGTCTATCCACACCAGGTCCTCCCGGAACATAGAAGATCTGGCCCAAATTGCTGTAGTAGTTGCCGGTGCTGCCGTTATCCCAGCGGTTATTCAACCCCATATCGTAGGCGTTGTACACATTATCCACGAGGTGGTTGCCATAGATAAGATTCCAGCCGGAAGAGAAGGTCAAATAGATGCCGTAGCCGTTATTTGAGGCCGTGTTGTCTTTAATGGTGTTATTGCTGCTGTGGTTGGCCAAATGCATGCCATTTTCGTTACTTGAAACGTTATTGCCCTCCAATAAGTTGTTGTTGCTGTCGTAATCGAGGCGAATGCCCCCGGAATTGTCTGTAGCTTTGTTTTCCAGAAGAGAGTTTCCCTGTGAGCTATCCAGGTATATTCCGGCGACTTTGTTGCCGCTGGCATTATTTCCGGATATGATGTTGTGATTGCTGAACTCCGACAAGGAGATTCCGTACCAATCGTTGCGGCTGACGTTGTTATCCAGCAGGAAGTTACCGCTGCTGGACCGGAGGGAGACGGCGCAATCGCCGTCCTCCAACAGGTTGTTATCCTGCAGGACATTCTCCTGGGAATGGGTCAAAAAGATGCCGCAATCGCTCTCTTCGTCGATATTGTTATCTCTAATGTTATTTTTATTAATAATATTTTGCATGGAATAAAAGAGGGTTATGCCGTTGGTGTTGTTGTTGACGTCGTTGAAGGCGACCGTGTTGCCTATGGAATGGTCCAGGCGAATCCCGTCCAGGCAGCCGCTTACTGTGTTATTTTTTATAACATTATTGCTGGAGAGGGTATAGATTCCAGTTCTGCGTGTGGTTCTGATATCAAACCCCGACACGGCGACCCCGTTGGCCCGCAGGGTCATTCCACTGCCGATAGCCCCTGGATCCAGCAAAGGATGGCCCTTGCCCTCCAGGATTATCTGCCTGCTTATGTTCAGGCTCTCGTGATACACCCCGCCCTGCACTTCGATGGTATCCCCAGGTCCTGCCGCATTCACCGCCGCCTGGATGCTCTCGCCAGGACCGACATCGATCGTGGTTGCATCAACTACAGACGACAGAAAGATGGCGGCAACTGCCAGCATGGTTAGAAACCTTTCGCTTTCCTTCATTTCCTCTCCCTCAGATTATCCTGCAGCTTTTAAATTTTAAAACTTTGCCCGGACAAATGTAGAGCAACCAGGTTCAAGGATTCTCACTCTTCTGCGCCATCACATCCCTTCGAGTCCTTCGTCTCCACAAAGAGATGCTCATCCTTCTCTTCTGTCCTGTAAATCCGCAAGGGCTTCCTCGCGGGTCCCCTTAAAACCGATCCATCCGGCAGTTTGAACTGGGAACAATGCCAGGGGCAAGTGAGGACATCCGTCTTTAAAGAGCCCTCAGCCAGAGGTGCACCTGCGTGAGAGCACCTTCCTTCCAGGCAATGGAGCTTTCCCGCCAGGTTTACGGCTAGAATCTCCTCCTCCTTAAGATCAAATTGCTTCATATCTCCAGGTGAAACGTCCTTGATGGCGCAAAGTCTCTTGAACATCTTTGTCATCTCCTCTAGCCTGGGCTTTACAGCCCATTGGATATCTCCTGGTGTTTCTCCAGATACTCGCACACTGCAATGACAAACTCGGCGTGGCTCCAGACGAGCGGCGCTACCGAAACCGGTTTCCCGGTGAAGGGATGAACCTGCTCGGGCATCACTCCGGAGGGCAGTGAGTGGTTAGCAGCCCATGACAGCAGATCAAGTCCTTCTTTCAGCTGCATCATCGACCGTGCCTTCGCGATATGCCACCTGGCCAGCCAGAGCGTGGATATGAACCAGGGATTTCCTGTCACACTTGCTGAAACCCTCTGGTACTCGTCATTTTCGTACCTGGCCAGGCCCCCTATGCCGGTTCCTATCCAGAGCTTATCGAAGATGGAGCTCATGGTATTCTCAACGATATTTTCTGAAGGCTCAAATCCACCGTAGAGAAATACCGCAGAAGTGCTGCTGTCCACCGTCGCATCACGAGAGCCATCCTGGTAGATGGCTTTCACAAATCTGCGGCGATCGGGATCGTATAGATGCCTTTGCATGGCTTTCTGGAGATGCCTGGATGCCCGGCACAGGGCTTCATGGCGGTCCCGGTGGTAGAAGATCCTGGCAAATTTGGCGGCCGACATCAGCCCAGCATAGACCGTTCCTGCAGTCCAGGTGAAGATGCCGTATTTTTCCTCCCAGAGATCAAAGGAAGGCCTGGGAAGCCCTGTCTCTGGATCGATGTACCCCAGGAGAAAATCGGTTGTTTTCAAGACCAGATTGGGGTAAACTGATTCCACAAACTCGATATCGCGGTATCTTTGGAAGTGCTGCCACAGGGCATAGAGCACTAGGGCAGTCTCATCCTCCTCAATGGGCAGGCCCTGAGGACCGGAAGGAGCCAGCCAGCTGCTTCCTATAGACCCGTCCGGTGAGTACTTATGATGGAAGTAGCCTTTTTCGGTTATCACCTGATTGCAGAACTGAAAGAAGCGCTTGGTTACCTCTTGAAAGCCCGCGAGGTCAAAGGCCAAGGCTGCTATGGCTCCATCTCTCATCCAGACGTAGGAGTAGGTATCTCGATTGAACTGCAGTATGTCCGAGTCCAAGGAGGCTATAATGCCACCCTGCCTGTCGGCATGGGCACGCATAACGAGAAGCGAGTTCTTGTAAGCCCGAAGGACATTCCTGGGCAGATAATGCAAGTTCATCCCCTTCCTGTTTATCCAGGCTGCCCAGTAATTCTCTGTCTCCAGAAGAAGCTGCTCCGGTCCGATTTTCCTGATATTGGCATTGAGATCCACTACCTGCTTCATGCTACGACCGCAGGCAATCCAATAGTAAATGAGCTCCTCGGAGTTGGACTGAATGTCAAGTTCGAAGGAGACCACCGAATCCACAGAGCCCTGAGCGATGGGGTTTCCTTCCAGAATCCCATCTTCGGCATCTCTCCAGGTTCCCTCTCTGCCTGGCTGCTCCTTGTAGCCGGTAGAGAACTGATGCAATCCCTTCTTCTGACTGGTGATCCCGCTGATCAGAAAGTAGCGGTTACGCTTGTAGTGGATGATCGAGTCGAGGGCCGGATCATGCACGACCGTATCGCCCATGGAATCTCCGTAAATATGAAAGTCGTGTGCGAAGAAGACCCGGATCTTCCTTGGAGATACAGATCGATTGCGAATGATCAATTTTCTCAGTAGGACCTCCAGGGAATGATGTACGCTGTCATTGGTTACCAGGAGAATGTTAAGATCCGGAATGACTGCCTTGCATCTGCTGACAAGCGTCTCTGGCATGTACTCTGTCTCTATTTTCCAGCCGCCGTCCGACCAGCGGAAACTGCCATCGGTCCAGATTCCAATCCTCAGCAAATGACCTATGAGATGATTCTCCAGCCCCACTTTGGGAAAAAAGAAGTCTCGGATATTCATTTTGCTGTCAAAGGCAATGGCGATGCGACTGTTGCCTATAACCGTCTCTTTGGGCATCTATCGGGCTCCTGAAAGCAATCCTTAAATTAGTGATATTGTTGTGCATAGAATAAAAGGATGCAGGATGCATTCCTGATAATAATCGTCTTTAGAATTCGTAATCTTTAAAATTATACACTTTGGAAGGGTTTAAGTCGCCCGAAGGATTTCTGTGATTCAAATGATCAAGCAGCCTAGTTTCCTGCCGATGTCGATGCAGGAAGCCGAGAGCCTCGAAATAGACCAGTTCGATATAATTCTGGTAAGCGGAGATGCCTATATCGATCATCCCTCCTTTGGAACAGCTCTCATCGGCCGGGTGCTCTGGTGTGCTGGCTACACCGTAGGAATTATTGCTCAACCGGACTGGAGAAAGGATGACGACTTTCGGCAGCTGGGAAGGCCGCGTCTGTTCTTTGGCATATCCTCGGGAAATGTGGACTCCATGGTGAACAACTTCACCCCTAATCTGAAGCGCCGGAGTTCGGACGTCTATTCACCCGGCGGCTCCCTGCGCCGTCCGGATCGGGCGGTCATCGTTTACTCCAACAAGGTCCATGCTCTCTTTCCCGGAGTTCCCATCATCTTGGGCGGGATCGAGGCCAGTTTGCGCAGGTTTGCCCATTATGACTACTGGTCGGATTCCGTGCGCCAATCCATCCTGTCGGATGCGCCCGCCAACCTCTTGGTCTACGGCATGGGCGAGAGTCCTTTGAAGGAAGTAGCCCTGCGCCTGGAAAAGGGCGAGCGGATTTCGGAGATCAGAGATGTCCCTGGGACGGCAGTCAAGGAAGAGGTGCGCGGCTGGAGTCACGCCCCCCGCGCGGACTGCCTGATCATCCCCAGTTTCGGCGAGGTATCCTCGGATAGGAGAAAATACGCCGAAGCCTTCGCCTTGCATTACGGGGAGCAAGATCCCTTTCATGGTCGCTCTGTCGTCCAGCCGCACCCCAAAACTGTTATCATTCAGAACAGGCCCGCCCGGCCCCTGAATGGCAGGGAGCTGGACCACATTTACGAGCTGCCCTTCAGCCGGGAGGCTCATCCCTCCTTCCGTGAGCCTATTCCCGCTTTGGAGCCGGTCCGGTTCTCCATCACCAGCCACCGGGGCTGCTTCGGTTCCTGCTCTTTTTGCGCTCTCACGCATCACCAGGGTAGAATCGTGCAGAGCCGAAGCATCGACTCCATTTTGCGCGAGGCGAACAGTCTGACCAAGATGAAAGGCTTCAAGGGCATCATCCAGGATGTGGGCGGGCCCACTGCCAATATGTACGGACTTACCTGTGCTCGCTGGAAGCAGGGAGCTTGCCGAGACAAGCTTTGCTCGGCCGAATGTCCTAGCCTTGACAAGGATCATGCCCTCCAGGTGGAATTGCTACGGCGCTTGCGAGCCGTTCCGGGCATCAAGAAGGTCTTCATCAGCTCCGGGATCAGGCACGATCTGATCCTGGGGGACTCCTCCCCTTACTTGCTCGATCTCTGCCAGCATCACGTCTCCGGCCACCTGAAGATCGCCCCGGAGCACGTCTCGCGGACAGTAACAAAATGTATGCACAAACCTCCCAGGGAGGACCTGGAGGCCTTTAGGGAATGCTTCCTGGCCGCCTCGAAGGCGGTGGGAAAAGAGCAGTACCTTCTTCCCTATCTAATGTCCGGCCATCCCGGCTGCACGATCAAGGACATGATCGAGCTAGCGGAGTACCTGCGTGATCATCACATGTACACGGAGCAGGTGCAGGACTTTACCCCAACGCCAATGACCATCTCCACGGCCATGTACTACACTGGTCTGGATCCATTCACCCTGCAACCCGTTCATGTGCCTAAAGGCAGGGAGAAGAGAATACAGCGGGCCATACTGCAGTACCGGGACCCGAGGAACTACGGCCTGGTCAAAGAGGGTTTGAAGATGGCCGGGCGGGAAGACCTGATCGGGGACGGGAAGAAGTGCATTGTACCCAGGTCAGCGGGTACGGCTGACGGAGGAGAAGGGTGGAAGGGCAAATGGCGAAAGGCAAAGTGATCACTACATGAGCGAATTAAATTCTTATTTTATTTCATACCAACTATTGGGAGCCTTCTTTAAAGTTTTATCGCATTCTTACGAACCAGAAACCTTCTGGGGAAGTTTGTGAGCAAAAACAGGTTCTAAAACCATGATCAGCGATATTCCCGGATCATATTTCCACGTCATGTTCCCAGACGATATTTCCAGATCTGCTGGACACGTTCGTGGGATTCTTTATAAGTCATCTTTGCCGGCAACGCAGTACACTTCCCTCTTCTTTTGGCGAAAACCCGATGGAGTTTCCATCGGTTCGACTTTTCATATCCGACCTAAGAGTTCCGATTTAAACCGAATACGAAATTTTTTCAGAATACTACATTTTCTGAATAATTATCGGATTTATTTTTAATTTTGTTTCTAAATTTTAAAGTTCATAAGATATAAAATTCAGAACAGTGTTAGAACTTAAAATGCTTTCAAACTGACCGATTATTCATAATAAAAAATGAAACGAAAAGAGGGTGACTGGAGGCGTCTTGTGGTCGATGGTGCTTCAAGTATGCGCAATGCATTCGGGGATATATTGGAAGCGAGTGCTGGCGCTGTGAGGCCTGGATGGTCCCGATGCCGTTTTGATGCTATATTCGCTCTGCAGCCCAGGCGCTTTTGCATTTTCAGGATAACCGCTTGGTTTACTTCGTTTTTTTCAGCCAGAAGTATTCGCAAGCGGCATGGTGCTCTGGGCACAAGATCGGTTTTGCATCGTAGCTTTTCAGTCCGTGACCGGCTTCCCGTTGGCTGCTTGAGCAGATATCGTGAAATGGAAGGCTGAGCCCTCTCCCGTCTTGCTCTCAGCCCAGATCCTGCCGCCCATCAACTCAACCAATCTCTTGCTTATGGCCAATCCCAGACCTGTCCCCCCATACTTGCGAGTAGTGGACATATCAGCCTGTGTGAAAGGCTTGAACATGCGATCCATGCGATCCCGGGGTATCCCGATACCTGTATCTCTGACGGTGAAGTGGATCGCATATGTACCAATTAGTTCGCGGCTTGATACGGAGAGCCCGACTCCTCCCACCTCGGTGAACTTGACGGCGTTATTCAGCAGGTAACCCAGAATCTGGCGCAGCCGGGTGGGATCGCCGATGATGGTATCAGGAGTGGTTTTATCAATTGTGTAAGCCAGGCGCAAGTCCTTCTCTGCTGCCTTTGCTGCCACCAGATCTAGGGCTTCATCGATGCAATTGCGAAGCTCGAAAGGCTGCATCTCCAGCATTATCCTGTCGTTCTCCATCTTGGAGAAGTCGAGGATGTCATTTATAATAATCAGAAGGGCTTCGCCACTGCTTCTGATAGTTTCAAGGCATTCTCTCTGTTCAAGCGTAAGGTTCTCATAGAGAAGCAGACTGGTCATGCCAATGACAGCGTTCATGGGCGTGCGTAGCTCATGGCTCATGTTGGCCAGAAACTCAGATTTTACTTTGTTCGCTGCTTCGGCTGCCTCTTTTGCCCTCAAAAGCTCATAATCGGCACTTTTGCGCTCGGTGATGTCCCGGCCAACCCCAATGATGGCAATAACATTTCTTTGATCGTCTAGCACAGACTTATCTGCCCAAGCCAGCCAACGCCACCCATCTTTTGTCAATGCCCTCTGCTCGATGTAGCAAGTGTATGGCGGCCTGTAAAGTTTCTTCATCTCCTTGGCGGTCTTTTCTCTGTCTTCTTCATGAACCAGGGGCATGAATTTCCTGCCCATCAGCTCTTTCTCAGTCTTGCCGAACATTTCGCAATAAGTCGGACTGACAAAGAGGAACCTACCGTCAGTGTCTACTTTGACCACGAGATCCGTCTGGCCTTCTACCAAGAGCCGGTACTTCTCCTCGTTTTCCCGTAGTGCCTCCTCAGTCCGCTTGTGCTCGGTTATATCCAGGATAACCCCTACCAGTCCGGCTATTGTACCGTTGGCATTGGTGTAGGTGGCCTTGTTGAATATGACATCGTGCCTTGTACCATCAGCATACATCACAGAAGACTCATAGACCTGAACACCAGGCGTGTTGAATAGGGCCAGATCCATCTCCTTATATTTATCAGCTAGTTCATGGGGAGCCACTTCGTATACCGATTTTCCTATTATCTTTTCTTTGCTCAATCCCAAATATTGCTCGAAAGCTGAATTGCAGCCCAGATAGATGCCATTTATATCTTTGTAAAAAATTGGATTGGGGATGGTATCGATCAAATGCTGAAGGAAACGCAAGTTCTCAAGCAAGGCTATGTCAGCCTTCTTATGTTCCGTAATATCACGTATCGATTCTATGGAGCCTACTAGATTTCCTTCGGTATCGTAGAGTGGTGATGCCTTAGCCCAAAGGTAGATCCCGCCTGGCCTAAAGGAAGATATGAAAATCTCAGCGACAACGGCCGCACCTTCTCTTCGAAATGTGTAGTATGCCCTCTCGCCCTCATCTGCTGGTTTCAGGACCAGATCGATTAGCATGGGCCTTCTATTTCCATAAAACGGCAACGCGTATTCATGATTGCCTTTGCCTAAGATATCTTCAGCCCTGATTCCAGTCAGAGTCTCGATAGCGCGGTTCCAGGCGATAACCTGCCCTTTATTATCGATAACCAAGGTTGCATCGGGAAGAAAGTTTATGATATCAGCTAAGCGTTGCTCTGAATTCTGAATGTTCATTCCCGTCACTCCAGCCAACAATGAAAGCGCCTCCGTCATCTCTTAGCAATATCAGCAAGAGGCCCTGAAGGGACAGGTTGGCCACAGGCTTTACATCTTATTTCGGTTTGTTTATCGAGAACTTTCATGATGATCTTACAACACTCCTATTTTCGAAAGAATGAAAGGAGATTAATTTTTAATATAAAATCTTTTCGCTAATTATCTTGTGATGTAGAGTCCCGAATGTTTGGCATTTAAATACCCCGTGATTCCTTTTAAATTTGTCTTGTCGCATTAAAATCATTCTCCATCCTCAAAAGGAACTGGTTCAGCTTGCACTCATCAGGCATTCTCGACCAAAAAGCATCTTCTGTGGTTTGCAGATAGGTGTTTCTCATCGAGGCTCTCGTGATACTTATTGAGTTATACCAATTCAAGAATTTGTCAAAATCATCGAATAGTTTTCTACTTTTCTCATAGGTATGATACCATTTTTCGATTTTTCCATTGGTTTGGGGATGCTTGACTCTGGCCAGGATATGCTTGATTTCATTCTTCACTAGAAATGCGGTGAAAGCACTCTCTGATTCACCATTTTTATAAGCCTGCTTTTTTCGCGGGAGAATCGAACTTCGCGATCTCATCCTCATCTTTA
>CAZPUO010000081.1:0-10599 GCA_964589745.1 uncultured Methanotrichaceae archaeon | reverse complement strand
CCCGAAGCATACCCCGTCCTTTAGGGCGGGGTGGCCGCGCGCAATTTGATTTTAAAATAAAAAGATTGGTTGAAATTTTTGTTAAGACTTTAAAAATATTTTCTTGTCGCCCCTTGCGCTTTCAACACCGTTACTTTCTAGTAGAACACAGAGGGCCTCGCATATACACATACCGGTAAATGGCCGCCACAAAGAGAGCAGCCCCAACGATATTTCCGAGGGTGACAGGCACGAGATTGGTGATGAAGAAGTTGTACCACCCTGAGGAGCCGACCAGGTTGGTTGTATTGACATTGGCCGTGGCAAGAGTGGCGGCAGTAGCTTGGTTATTTGCCACAAATAAACCCAGAGGAATGAAAAACATGTCAGCGACGCTGTGCTCAAAGCCAATGGTTACGAAGGCCATGATAGGGAACCAGATGGCCAGAATTTTGCCCACAACATCGTCCGCACTGATGGCCAGCCAAATAGCCAGAGACATACCAGCCAGTTGCAACCAACGCCTCTCAGGAATGCCGTAGTGAAGTCCAGGCCGCATTTTGTATTTGCTACAGTCGCCGCCCATCCCGCCCAGGGCATGGTATTGAAGAATCCGCACTTGTAGGCCAGGAAGAAAGCCACGAACACGGAACCAATCAGGTTGGCCAGATAGACCAGCGTCCAATTTACGATCAGTCTTTTGAATCCGGACTCCGGTTGAAGAGACTAATGGGCACGAACATGCAGTTTCCTGTAAACAGCTCAGCACCCGCAATTACCACCAGCATGAGCCCTACGGGGAAGACAGCACCTGCGGCAAACTTGACCAGTCCGCCAGGAAGAGCTATTTTCCATATTGTCCCATACGCAGCGGTTATTGTGCCGTTGGAGAGGCCACCGGCCACGATCTCGCTCAGCAAGGCCCCAAAGGCAATGTACGCTCCGGCCAAGAAGCCAAGGACGAGCAGCTTTGCCAGATGATTGTGCACTTGGTGCAACCAGAAGCTATTGCAGCTCTTGTGATCTCTGCAGGGACTTTGAATGCCGTATTTCATCCTCCTTTTTATCCTCCGCTTCCCCTTCGACCGGAGCCGTTGGGGAGTAGGCCCAAATAAAAGGCAGCTATGGGGGTAGTACGCTTCCGGCGTCTTCTATATATACCTATTCAATAATTATTATTGCAGATGGACCAATGTCCAATCCCGCGAGATAAAATCTATTGGAAAATGGCATTGCGATGAGGTGGCTTTGCAAATTACGTAAAAATCATAGAAATCATTTTTTATAAAAGCATATTTACCCTCTACATTTTCAAAAACTTTTCCAAAACTATTCTAAATAATTTTAGATAAAAAAAAATAAAGTTAAATAGTTGCAAGCGGATTTCGTCACCATTTGTACTTTGTAATTATTATAGAGGTATCAATATGGTTAAGGATGTTCGGAATAGGTCCATCGATCCCGCCAGCCAGGAGATGCTCTCAGTCGCCCAGAGAGCAGGCATGGAAACAGCCTGGGACCGATTTGATAAACAGCAGCCACAATGCGGCTTTGGGGAACTGGGATTGTGCTGCCGCAACTGCAACATGGGCCCCTGCCGCATCGATCCTTTCGGAGAAGGTGCCAGCAAGGGAGTATGTGGAGCTACGGCAGAGATCATGGTTGCCCGCAACCTGCTGCGCTCCATAGCGGCGGGAGCAGCGGCTCATTCTGACCACGCGCGTGACATAGCCCATACATTCCTGCAGGTCTCAAAGGGCAACGCGTCAAGTTATCAGGTCAAAGATAAGGCCAAGATGGAACGCCTGATGAAGGAGTATGGCGTTGAAAGTCAGGTTGCCCTGGCAGAGGCCATCATGGCTGAGTTTGGTCAGCAGGAAAGCCCTATCCGGTTCACCCGCCGGGCTCCGCCCAAGAGGCTGGAGCTCTGGAAGAAGCTGGGCATAGAGCCCCGCGGCATCGACCGGGAGATCGTAGAGTGCATGCATCGGACAAACATGGGTGTGGACAACGATTACGTAAACCTGATACTGCACGGCCTGCGAACCGCCCTAGCCGATGGCTGGGGTGGCTCCATGATCGCCACAGAGCTGCAGGATGTCCTTTTTGGAACGCCGATCCCTGTGGTTTCCGAGGCAAACCTGGGCGTCCTTGAGCCCGATAAGGTCAACCTCATCGTGCACGGACATGAGCCTCTGCTCTCGGAGATGATCGTGGCCGCGGCCTCCGATCCAGAGATAGCGGAGCTGGCCAGGCAGCAGGGGGCAGCAGGAATCAACTTGGCGGGAATGTGCTGCACCGGGAATGAGGTGCTTATGCGCCATGGCGTGCCCGCGGCAGGAAATTTCCTGCAGCAGGAGCTGGCTGTGGCAACTGGCGCCGTGGACGCCATGGTCGTGGATCTGCAGTGCGTCATGCCCGCTCTGGGAGCTTTGGCCGGGTGCTACCACACCAAGTTCATATCGACCTCTCCCAAGGCCAAGTTTCCCGGAGCAACGCACATGGAGTTCCACGAGGAAAATGCCATGGAAACGGCCAAGGCTATCGTGCGGGCTGCGGTCTTAAACTACCGCAACAGAGACAAAGCCAAGATTCATATCCCCCAGATCAAGTCCAAGTCCATGGTCGGTTTCAGTGTGGAGACGATCGTCGGAGCCCTGGGCGGTTCCTTGGATCCACTTCTGGGAGCGATCAAGAGTGGGGCCATCCGCGGCATCGGAGCGGTCGTCGGCTGCAACAACCCCAAGGTCCAGCAGGACTTTGGCCACATCAACATTGTGAAGGAGCTCATCAAGAACAACGTATTGGTAGTTACCACGGGCTGCAACGCTCAGGCCTGTGCCAAGGCCGGTTTGCTCACGCCGGAGGCAGCAGATTTGGCCGGAGATGGCCTGAAGGGCGTCTGCAAATCATTGGGCGTTCCGCCTGTTCTACACATGGGCTCCTGCGTGGACATAAGCAGAATTCTTGTGGCGGCAGCGGCCATTGCCAACGCCTTGGGAGTGGACATAAGCGACCTTCCAGCCGCAGGCGCAGCTCCGGAGTGGATGAGCGAGAAGGCGGTAGCTATTGGCGCCTACGTAGTGGGCTCGGGAGTATTCACCGTGCTGGGGACTGTTCCGCCCGTACTTGGTAGCCAGGCAGTCGCCGCGCTGCTGACCGGAGGCGCTAAGGATGTCGTGGGCGCAAGCTTCGCCGTGGAGCCGGACCCCTTCAAGGCAGCAAAGCTCATGATCGATCACATCGACAGCCAGCGAAAGAAGCTGGGGTTGTGAGGGAAGATGAAGGAAGTATTCGTCCGTCTGAACCGCTGTATGGGCTGCAAGTCCTGCGAGATGGCCTGTGCCGTGGAGCACTCCATCAGTAAGAGTCTATTCGGAGCGGTGGCCGAGAGGCCATGCCCTGTTCGACGGGTTTATGTGGAGATAGCCGAAGGGCAAAAGGTGCCGTTAGTGTGCCGTCACTGTGAGGACGCACCCTGCGTAGCAGTGTGCCGGACCGGGGCAATGGTTCAGGACCCGTTCACGGGCACAGTCGATCGAAATGTTGAGAGCTGTGTAGGTTGCTGGATGTGTGTCATGGTCTGCCCCTATGGAGTCATTGGCCGCCACGCCGAGATGCGATCTGCCGTGAAGTGTGATCGCTGCAAGGATCTGGATATTCCTGCATGTGTTTATGCCTGCCCCACGGGTACTCTGATCTATGCCACGCAAAGGGAGTTCACGGAGATGATGCGAAAAGAGGCCGCTGTCAAGATCGCTAGAGAAGCAAAAGGCCTGGCCAGGGCATGAACTGCCCCGTAAATGGAACAGGAGCTAGACAATGGGCGTCAGGCTGATCCTGTTCCTATCCTCGAGCAGCATGTTGAATGGCTCTGTTCTCGGTATTATCCCGTAAAGGCAGAGCCCTCCATTCAGCTCGTTCACCAGGAAATAGGTGTCGGCCGTATGGATGGCCATGTTCATGCTTTCTTGGCCGCTTTTTACTACCAGTACGTTTATGTCGTTGGTCTCCTTCCAGTTGCTGATCATGAGATTGGTTAGATTCAGCACCTCTTTATAACCGAAGGCAAACTCTATGGCATCCAGGCCGATGATATTCAATATGGGTCGGCCTGTCCTCTCCCTGAGAACATTCCACTTCTGCAACAGCTCCTCTCCCCAGATTTCCGGGTCTTCTCCCTGAGGCTGAGAGACTATCACGTTCGTTGGCACAAAGATGTCTCGAGAGCTTAGCTGATAGCCGATGCTGGGCAGGATGAAGACTCCCCTACCATTTTTGATGGCGTTGGAGGCGAGAGCCGTCAGGAGATGATAGTATCTCTTGCCCACGCCATGATCTATCTCCCAGACGTTACATGATCCGTACTTCAAGCCTCCCGTAACTGAATCAAGGTCAGGAATGCCGGTGGAAATCCTTTCTTCTGCCGGGTCTGGCACTCTAACCACGTCGCTTGCTATTCTAGCATCGTTATGCTCTCGATAGGGCTCAAAGAAACTGAATCGGCCTTTGTGCAGCGTGGTGGTGTAGGTCTTCTGTCTGATCTCAATGCCACGCAGCTTGTCCAGCTTGATTTGCCTGGCATATCTGGTCCTCATGCTTCCTTCCGCATGGCCGGTCAGGCGGAATTGCTCCATGGTCACCACACCGTCCACGATATAATCCAGGGGCATCACATTGGCGAATTCGCTGACGAAAATAAGATGCGTATCCAGATCGCGGGCAAATTCGCAGATATTTTGCTCGAAGCTGTGCTGAGAGCCCCCGATGAGATGTGATGTATAGTTCAAGACAGCATCCCAGCTATCGATTATGATCATGGGATTGTACATTTCCTCGGCCTCATCAAAGAAGACCTTAAAGAAGTCCAGGACTGCGTAGTAGTTGGAACGGTCCTTGCCCATCCCTTTCAGGCTCTCCAAAAGCTTGGTTTGGGTCGCATTAACCACATTATTTGGTGGAATGACCTCTTTCACCCAGGGGTGGATAGCATACAGCCTGTGCGGATCTATGCGGGTGGATATGTACATCCCATTTTTGTTCTCGCAAAGGCAGTTCATTATCTCCAGGGCCAGGGTGGTCTTGCCCGTTCCCGGCAGCCCTTTGATGAGGAGCGCCTGGCCGCCCTCTATCTGGAAGAAGTCTTTGATCTCAGCCGGTATGGACATCTGCGTTCCGCTTGGCATGATCTCCCTCGATTAGTATGTGCTGGCGGTGTCGCAGACGCATTTCTTGGCGCGTTTCATGAGGCTGCAAATCTGATCCGGCTTCACTCTGAATGAAAAATAGATGGTATTATCCTCGCCGTCACAGAGATCTATTTCCACAACCGGAAGAGCCTCGACCTCTAAGGTAGGTGCATGCCTCTCGCCATGCTTTATGCTTGCGGTTTTGATTCTCCAGAGCTTGGATGGACCCACCTCCACAAACTCGACCTGTCCCTCAGAGCTGAGCACAGAGAGATACTTGATAACCGTGGTCTTGCTGACGCCAGCTCTTTTGGCGACATCCACAGTGGTAAGACCCACATCCGATTCCCGGATTACTTCCATAATCCTTTCCTTGTATGAGGGCATTTAGAGCCACCATCGCTCGGAAGAACGAATTTCATTGGCAGTCATTCTCGTTCCTTTAACAACTCTCTTCATTTCTCGTGCTCATATTTCTATTTTTCATATTGCCAGAGCGACCGGATTTTTAACTAGAAAAAATTTAAGTCCTGAATGGCCTTTCGTTGCATATTGCAGGGAGGTTTATGACCCACGAAGGCGTTAATCCGAGAAGGGATCGCGATGATTCCTGGCCCCCGGTGCGGGGAGACTACACGGTAGGCAACCCGGAATCTGGGGTAGCGGTTGTTACTCTGGCCAGCCAGCTTAGCGTGAAGAGTGCAGCCATCAGTGGACCCTGCAAGACAGAGAACCTGGGGATTGAGAAGATCGTGGCCAATGTGATCTCCAATTGCAGCATACGCTTTCTCCTCCTCTGCGGCGTGGAGTCCAAGGGACATCTGCCTGGAAACACCCTTCTGGCTCTTCACAGAAATGGCCTTGACGAGCAGGGAAGAATTGTGGGTTCAAAGGGTGCCATTCCCTTCATTCAGAATCTGCCGCCCGAGGCGGTGCGCCGCTTCCAGAAGCAGGTGGAGTTGATAGATCGCATCGGTCTAGAGGATGAAGAAGAGATTGAGGAGCTGATTGGGGAATATAACCGGCTCGCACAGCCTTACCCAGATGAGCCTTTCCAGGTGGTCAAGAGGAGAGTCGCGACGAGCCTGGCCCACTTTGGGGAGGGCGATCTTCTCTTCGGATCGGAAGTGGTAATGGATACATCGGCATGGCTGATTTCATCAGAGGGATGACTGGTGTTTCGGTTCAAGCGTGAGCAGTCTGTGGTGAATGTGGCAGGGTTGAAGTTCGGCGGCCAGCCTGGCGAGATGCCGACGGTCCTGTGTGGCACCATATTCTATCAGGGACACAAGGTAGTGCAGGATGAGGAGAGGGGCTTTTTCGATTCCGCAGCAGCCGAAAGACTCGTGGCCCGCCAGGCGGAGCTGTCCGAGGAGACGCTGTGCCCAGCCGTTCTGCACCTCTACGCCCGTACCGTAGAGGCGTTTGAACGCTATCTTGGTTTTGCAGAAGATGTCTGGAGCGGCCCTGTGATCATCGACTCGGCTGACGCCGTCACGCGCGGGGCTGCTGCCGGGTTGATCTCGGAGCTGGGATATGCAGACAAGACCATCTACAACAGCATAAATCTTGGCACCGACGAGGCGGAAGAGCAGGCCCTCAAGGAATCAGAGATCGATTCAGCCATCATTCTGGCCTACAATCCGGCAGAGCCGGGAGTGGATGGCTCTATTCGCGTCTTGGAGACAGGAGGATCGGTGAGGGAAAATGGGTTGATTGCTCTGGCTAAAGATCTAGGAATAGGCAATCTGCTCATCGATCCGGGTGTCGTGCCCCTGGGCAGCGGCGCTGGGTCGGCGCTGCGATTCTCCATTGTCGCCAAAGCCAGACTGGGTCTTCCCGTGGGCTCAGGGATTCACAATGCCGTGAGTGCCTGGCCCTGGCTGCGCCATAAAGAGGCGGCGACCAGGAGATGCTGCGATGCTGCTGCTGCAGCCATGCAGCTTCTTTCTGCTGCAGACTTCCTGCTATACGGTCCCATTGAGAACGCTGATTTCATATTTCCGGCAGCGGCATTGGCCGACATTCTTGTAGCTGAGGCGGTGCAGGACCTAGATATTTGGCCCGCTGCCGATCATCCATTGCAGCGACTGGTCTGAAAGGATTTATACCAGAGAGCAAGAGCCAATAGCATGTACCTTTCCCGCGAGGAGGAGGCCATCTGCCGGGGCGAGCATGGCGAGACGCTGCAGAGGATGATGGAGATCCTGGTGGCTCTGGGGGACATCTACGGTGCCGAGCGGCTCGTTCCGGTAAGAAGCGTTCAGATCGCTGGCGTCTCCTTCAAGAACATCGGAGATGCGGGACTGGAGTGGATCTCCGATCTGCGGGGCCGAGTTGCCGTCCCGAGCATCCTCAATCCGGCGGGCATGGACCTTTGTCGGTGGAAGGAGATGGGGATCAGTGAAGATTTTGCCTGTCAGCAGAAGAAGGTGGTGGAAGCCTACGGGCGCCTGGGCGTCACTGTGGATTGCACCTGTACCCCTTACCAGATCTACGACCGCTTGGCTGGCCCTGGCGATCATCTGGCCTGGAGCGAGTCCTCGGCCGTCTCCTATGCCAACTCCGTCATCGGCGCCAGGACCAACCGGGAGGGCGGGCCTTCGGCGCTGGCGGCGGCGCTTATTGGAAAGACTCCCCTTTACGGCTATCATCTGGATGAGAACCGCATGCCTACTCATCTTGTGGCTGTGGATGCGGATCTGAAGGGCTCTGACTTTGGAGCCCTGGGCTTTCTTGTGGGCGGAATCGTCAAGGACGGCGTGCCTATTTTCCGGTTGAGAAGCCTGCCAGACTCTGATGAGCTGAAGGCCCTGGGAGCGGCCATGGCCGCCAGCGGGTCAGTGGCTCTCTACTACGTGGAGAATGTTACGCCCACTCCGCCCGCCGGAGCGAGGCCCAGCGAGCGGCTCGATCTGGACAGGAAGGAGATCGATGAGGTTTATGAAAAGTATCCAGGGATCGGTGCCGAGATCGTGGCCCTGGGCTGTCCCCACTGCTCGCGCTCGGAGCTGGAGAGAATCGCCAGCCTCCTGGAGGATAAAAAGGTGCAAAAGGAGCTCTGGGTCTGCACCGCGCGCAAAATTGCGGAGAAGTATCCTGATCTGGTGGCCAGGATCGAGAAGAGCGGAGCGAAAGTCCTCTGCGACACCTGCATGGTCGTCTCCCCGGCCAGCGAGCGCTACAAGAAGATGATGGTCAACTCCGGAAAGGCCCTGGCCTACATCCCTGGCCTTTGTGGCGTTGAGGCGGGCTTTGGCAGCACGGAAGAGTGTATCGATGCGGCGCTGGGAAGGATCTGAAAATGGAGATCAAATGCCATAAGGTCGCATCCGGCTGCGCATCTGGCCCGGCACTGGCCACGAAGGAGACGATATCATTCCTCGGCAATGTCAATCCCCAGACGGGCATGGTGGTAGATCCCGCCCACGAGCTTTATGGCCAGAGCATAGCTGGAAAGGTGCTGATTTTTCCGGGAGGCAAGGGATCCACTGTGGGATCTTATGTAATCTATCAGCTCAAGAAAAGGGGCCTGGCCCCGACTGCCATGATTAACCTCTGCTCCGAGCCCATCGTGGCTGTGGGCGCGATCATCAGCGGAATACCGCTAGTGGATAGAGCGCCGGAAGCTATCCTGCAACTGAAGCGCGGCATTTTGGTAAAGGTCGATGCCGACCAAAATCTAATCAGGTTTTAAGGCAATCAGGTTTTGGAGACAAACTGCCTGGAGCATAGGCATCCAGGAAACGATCGTTCTGCTCAGGAGTTCCCACACTGACGCGCAGGCAGTGCTCCCCTGCACCAGGGAAGTTGGAGCAATCTCTTACCATTATCCCTTGGCAGAGCAGCTGCTCTGCGACCAGGTTCGATCTTTCTTTGGTCTGAAGGTACAGAAAGTTTCCTTCGGAGGGATAGGTATCGATCCTGCTCCTTATTCGCTCTCGCTCGCCAACGATTTTGCCAACCGACTCTTTCATGTATTTAAAGTTTTGCAGGGCGGCCACGCCGGCAGCCAGGGAAAGGCTGCTGATGCTGAACAGCGGCGCGATGCGCCGGTACTGCTCCGCTATCCATTCAGGAGCCACGGCATAACCAAGGCGCATTCCCGCCAGGCCGAATGCCTTGGAAAGCGTTCTTCCCACCACGAGGTTTTCGTAATCCCTGACCAGCTTCAGTAGATTGCTTTCGGCAAACTCGACATAGGCCTCGTCCAGGAAGACGATGCCTTTCGCGCTTTCCGCTATCGTCCTGGCGCTCTTTTCAGATAGCGAATTGCCGGTGGGATTGTTGGGAGTGCAGAGAAAGATCATTTTGATCCCGTCTGGGATGTCCAGGTCAACCTCGAAGCCTTGCAGCCTTGGACGATAGACCGGCAGCGCCCCGCAGAGACTTGCAGCCAGGCCGTAGAGGTTGTAGGTGGGCACTGGGATCAGAGCTTTGTCTCCCTGGCCAAGGAAAAGCCGGGCGATAGTAGTAATAATCTCGTCCATGCCTGCGCCCACGACTATATTCTCTTCAGGATATTCTGCGTAATTTGACAGGGCCTTCAGAAAGGGCTTGTAGTCCGGATACCTGTTCAGAGGCACGTCCTTCAGAGCCTTCCACACATTTGGGCTTGGACCGTAGGGGTTTTCATTGAGACTGAGAACCGCGATCTTATCCTCCGGGATCCTGCATTTGCTGGAGACATCTTTGAGATCCGGGCCTGACTCGTCCGGCACCAGGTCTGCCAGGAAAGGATTGAGATTTTCGGAGTAATCCTTCGAGATCATTCAAAGAACGTCTGATCGGAAGATATTTAGCTCTCTTCCACCGGCCGTCGACACCCAAAACGGAACCCTTTTATCTCTTCTTGATCTCAAAGCCAGCATGTTCAAGATCGGTTTTATCAAGCTGGGAAATATTGCAACTTCCCTGGCCATTGATCTGGCCTTGGACGAGATAGCAGAACGAACCGATATCGAGTTCAAGATCGTCAGCTTCGGTCCCAAGATGACCAAGAAGGAGGGTGAAGCCTCGGCCGAGCTGAAGGCGTGGGGTCCGCAGCTCGTAGTCGTCAGCAGCCCCAACGCTGCAACCGCGGGACCAACAGCTGCTCGCGAGCTTTTCAAAGCCCTGCCTACCATTGTCATCTCCGACGGCCCGACCAAGAAGGAGGCGCGCGATAGCCTGGTTGCAGGGGGCTTCGGCTACATCATCCTGCCAGTGGACCCGCTCATCGGCGCCAAGCGCGAGTTCCTGGACCCGGCAGAGATGGCTCTCTTCAACTCCGATGCCCTCAAGGTCTTGGCCGCCTGCGGAGCCGTTCGTCTGGTCCAGGAGGAGCTGGACAGGACCATGGATCTCATCGCCAAGGGCGAAACAAAGCTGCCCACGATCTTAGCTACGCCGGAGAAGTGCGCGGAGCGCATGAACTTCCAGAATCCCTACG
>CAZPUO010000080.1:0-10612 GCA_964589745.1 uncultured Methanotrichaceae archaeon | reverse complement strand
GGCCAAGTACCTTCCCGAGTACCTCAACGAATTCTCCTATAAAGGTGATCTCGCCCTGGTGAGTCCAGAGACGGATCTGGAGGAGCTCGCGGCTGCGAATCCATGGCTAAAAACGGAAAGGCTTGTGGTCAAGCCGGACCAGCTCTTCGGAAAGAGAGGCAAGCACGGGCTGGTCCTATTGGATGCAAACTGGGACGGGGCAAGGAAGTACCTCAAAGAGAATATGGGAGTTGAGGTGGCGGTAGGAGGCGTGGCAGGCAGGCTGACTCATTTCTTGATTGAACCCTTCATACCTCATAGGGAGGAGCTTTATGTGGCCATCAGCTCCGACTACGATGGCGATAACATCTTCTTCTCGCCGGAAGGAGGTATCTGTGTAGAGGAAAATTGGGAAAAGGTTGTCCGAATTCACGTAGACGTTCTGGCAGGAATCGATGATGTGGATGTAAAGTCCAAGCTGCCCAGCAGCCTTGCTGGCCAAAGCGAGACCGTGGAGAAGTTCATCAGAGCCCTTTACAGGTTCTACGCAGCCATGGGCTTCTCCTACCTGGAGATCAATCCCTTCACCTTCCATAGCGGCACCATCGTGCCCCTGGACATGGTCGCGAAGCTTGATGATGCAGAGGAGTACTGGCAGAGGAAGCGGTGGGAGGGATTGGCCTTTCCTGAACCCTTTGGCAGAACACTCACCAAAGAGGAGCTGTTCATCAAGGATCTTGACTCCAAGACGGGAGCCTCTCTGAAGCTGACCATCTTGAATCCCCAGGGAAGGATCTGGACTATGGTAGCCGGGGGAGGCGCCTCCGTCATCTACGCCGATACCATCTGCGATCTGGGCTTCGCTCGGGAAATGGCCAACTACGGTGAGTACAGCGGCGATCCCAACACGGAGGAGACCTATTACTACACCAGAACCATTTTAGACCTGATGACGCACGAGAAGGATCCTAAAGGAAAGGTGCTCCTCATCGGAGGTGCCATTGCCAACTTCACGGACGTGGCCAAGACCTTCAAGGGCGTGGTCATGGCCCTGGAGGAGTATCAGCAAAAGCTGCAGGCCGCCAGTGTGAAGATTTACGTGCGCAGAGGTGGGCCCAACTTCGAGCAGGGCCTGAAGCTCATGCGCGAGCTGGGCAGAAGGCTCGGTGTGCCTATAGAGGTGTATGGACCAGAGACCCACATGACAAGAATTGTTCGTCTGGCCCTGGAAGGTGCATCGCAATGAACAGCAAAGAATATGTTCTCTTTGATAGGAATACCAAGGCTTTCGTCTTTGGCTATCAGATCAATGCCATTCAGCGCATGCTGGACTTCGACTATGTCTGCAAACGCGAATCTCCCAGTATCTCCGCCATCGTCAATCCCAACCGGGCAGGCATTCACAAGGCCTTCTGGGGCACCAAAGAAATCCTCCTGCCCATTTACAAGACCGTCTCCGCCGCTGCCAAGGCATATCCTGAAGCGGATGTGATGGTCAACTTTGCTTCACATCGCTCTGCCTTCGAGACCACCATGGAGGCCCTGCAGGAGAAGACTCTGCGAACGGTTGCCGTCATTGCAGAAGGTGTGCCGGAAAGACAGTCCAGAGTCATGAGAGCCACAGCCAGGAAGATGGGAAAGGTCATTATCGGCCCGGCCACCGTAGGAGGCATGGCAGCAGGAGCCTTCAGGATAGGGAATACAGCCGGAACTATCGAAAACATCATCGCATCCAAGCTTTACCGGCCGGGATGCGTGGGCTTTGTCTCTAAATCCGGGGGCATGCTCAATGAGGCATTCAACATCATATCCAGAAACTCCAACGGGATTTATGAGGGCGTGGCCATAGGCGGAGACCGCTATCCTGGGTCGACGATGCTGGACCACATCCTCAGGTACGAGCAGAACCCGGAGATCAAGATGATCGCCTGCTTGGGTGAATTGGGCGGAGAGGACGAGTACAGGATCATCCAGGCTTTGAAAGCGGGCAGGATCACCAAGCCCCTGGTGGCCTGGGTCACAGGAACCTGCTCGCCGGTGCTTCCTGCAAGCGTCCAGTTCGGCCATGCTGGTGCTAAAGCTGATACCATGAAGGAGACGGCTCAGGCCAAAAACGAGGCCTTCCGTGAGGCAGGGGCCTACGTGCCTACCTCCTTCGACGACTATGGCGAGAAAGTGCGCCTGGTTTACGAGATGCTGAAGGCCAAAGGTGCTGTCCAGGAGTTTGTTGAGCCTGAAGCTCCCAGAATTCCCACAGACTATAGCAAAGCGCTCGCATCCGGAGACATTCGCAAACCAACCACATTCATCTGCACTATCTCGGATGACAGCGGCGAGGAGGTGCTCTACGCGGGCAAGAGACTCTCCGATGTCCTGGAACAAAAGTTGGGCATCGGCGGGGTGATTGGCCTGCTCTGGTTCAAGAAGGAGCTGCCCGATTATGCTGCAGAATTCATCGAGCTGGTCTTGCAGATCGTGGCCGATCACGGGCCGGCCGTCTCCGGAGCTCACAATGCCATCGTAGCCTCATGCGCGGGGAAGGACCTCATCTCGTCCTTATGCAGCGGTCTTTTAACCATTGGTCCGCGCTTTGGCGGAGCCATTGACGACGCTGCCCGCGAGTTCAAGCGAGCTCGCGAGACAGGGCAGACTCCGGAGCAGTTTGTGAATGATATGAAGAAAAAGGGCATAAACATCCCCGGCATCGGCCACAAGATCAAGAGCGTCAAGAACCCAGACAAACGCGTCCAGCTCCTCATCCAGTACGCCCGCAAGAACTTCCCCAGCACTGAGCTTCTGAATTATGCCCTGCAGGTGGAGCAGCTTACCACGGCCAAAAAAGGGAATCTCATATTGAACGTGGACGGTTGCATTGGGATCCTCTTCCTTGATTTGATGTCCTCGTGTGGAGCCTTTAGCAAAGAGGAGATCGACGAGGTCGTGAGGCTGGGCTATTTGAACGGGCTCTTTGCCCTGGGCAGAAGCATCGGACTTATCGGCCACATCCTGGACCAGAAGCGCCTGGGGGCCAGGCTATACCGGCATCCCACAGATGACATCGCCTACATGATGCCCTCGGCCGAGGAGATCCAGTGCAAGCGTTAAGCTGAAGAGAAGGTATCGCTAAGGAGAATCGCTGAGGTATAAAGTGGCAACCATCAGCCAGAAAATTTTTTCCAGGGCCTCCGGCTCCCTGAAGATGGTGGAGCCAGGGGATATCGTCGAGGCCAGCGTTGACTATGCAATGTCCCACGATGGCACTTCGGTGCTGGCAATAAAAGCCTTCCAGGAGATGGGATCGGAGAAAGTATGGGACCCTGGACGGGTGGTCATACCCTTCGATCACATCGTCCCTGCCAACAACGAGACTGCAGCCACTCTACAAAAGGAGGTACGCTCCTGGATCCGGGAACAAGGAATCAGCAACTTCTTCGACTGCGGCTCTGGAGTATGCCACCAGGTCTTTCCCGAGCAGGGCTTTGCCCTGCCCGGCTTCCTGGTAGTGGGAGCCGACTCGCACTCCTGCACCTATGGAGCCTTTGGAGCATTCGGCACGGGCATCGGAGCCACGGACATGGCCGAAGTCTATTCTCGCGGACGCCTATGGTTTAAGGTTCCGGAGACGCTGGCGGTCAGAATATCCGGCAGGCTTCTGCCCTTCGTCTCTGCCAAGGACATCGCATTGAGGGTGATAAAAGACCAGGGTGCGGACGGGGCAACCTACAAAACCATGGAGTACATCGGACCGATCATCGAATCCATGGGCATATCCGGTCGGATGACCCTCTGCAATTTGGGCGTGGAGATGGGGGCCAAGGCGGCCATCGTCCCGCCGGATGAGAAGACCGTAGCCTGGCTGCAGGGCCGAGCGAGGCAGCAGTACAAGCCAGTTCACTCTGATCCCGACTCTTATGATTATGAATATGAATACGATGTATCTGACCTGGAGCCTCAGGTGGCTGTGCCCTTCCGCGTGGACAATGTTCGACCAGTCGCGGAGCTGGAGGGCCTGGAGATCGACCAGGTCTTCATCGGCACCTGCACTAACGGCAGACTGGAGGACCTGGCAGAGGCAGCGAGGATTATGCAGGGAAAAAAAGTTAAAGTTAGAACGTTGGTCATCCCAGCCTCGCGCGAAGTATTCCTGGAGGCGCTGCAAAAGGGGATCATCGAGATGCTTGTGAAGGCCGGTGCATTGATTGCCCCTCCGGGATGCGGGCCGTGCCTGGGAGCGCACATGGGCGTGCTGGGCGAGGAGGAGGTCTGTGTCTCCACCTCGAACCGGAACTTCCCCGGGCGGATGGGAAAGGGCGGGAAGGTCTACCTGGCATCACCAGCCACAGCAGCCGCTTCAGCCCTGCGGGGTTGCATGGCTGTGCCAAGGGCTTGGGGCTAGGGCGAATGAAATTCGATCTTCATGTACATTCCAGCTGCTCCGACGGCCACGACGATGTAAAGACTATTCTCAAGGCAGCCGCCAAAAAAGGGCTGGCAGGCCTGGCCATAACCGATCACGACACCTTGCGTGGCTCAAAGATCGCTAGCGAAATCATCAAAGATCTGAATTTGGAGCTGATCCTCATTCCAGGTGCGGAGGTCACGACCGCCGAGGGTCATCTGCTGGTTTTGGGAGTCGAAGAGCTTCCTCCAAGGGGCAAAAGCCCGGAGGAGACGACAAAGATGGCCCGCGAGCAGGGAGGAGCCACCATTGTGCCCCACCCCTACCATCCCTTCCGGCATGCCATCGGACGCATACCGGATTGCGATGCCGTGGAGGTCTACAACTCCAAGCACCTTTTCGGCATAGCCAATGCACGGGCCCGCTGGGGGGCAGGAAAGCGCCATCTGCCCATGGTTGCAGGGAGCGATTCTCACTTTGCTGAGACTGTGGGCCTCGGAGTTACAGACATCGATGCCACTGACGCGGAGGAAGCAGTCGAGGCCATCCGTGCCGGGCGCACTCGCATAATAGGCAAGCGTACGCCGCCCCAGTTCTTCATCGGAAATACATTTCAGGCCATCTACCTGGAAGTACGAAAGGGCGTGCGCAAAGTACGTTGATGTGAATGTGGCAAATGTTAGCCAAAGGGTCAGAACCACAAGAAGAGCCTGTTGCAACTGCTGGACCGAGTATAGAATACAGAAAGCAGCTCGTAAGGGAGGAAACTTTGGAAGTCGTTCGTGGTACGGTGACAGCGGGTCTTGGCGAGGGCCAGTACTACATCTCACGGGAAGGTTATCGCACCCAGTTCCTGCAGAAGCTGGGCTTTGTGCCGTTTCCAGGCACTCTGAACATAAAACTGGATGAGCCGTTCGTTCCCGTGCCCGGGCAAGCGATCAAGATCAAGGGCTTCAATGGTGAAGAACGAACCTTTGGAGATTGCTGCTGCTACAAGATCAGGGTGAAAGGGATCGAGGCCGCGATCGTGCGACCCGACCGGAGCAGCTATCCTGAAAACCTTTTAGAGGTCATTGCTCCCGTGAGCCTGAGAGAGGCGCTTGGTCTTGACAACGGAGATGAGATAGAGGTAATTCTGGAAGAATGAGTCCCCGGATCTCCAGGGCACGTGCCGCTTCTGTGCGCTGCATCTTTGCTCCTGACGGATAGGCAGGGGCGGTCGAGGCGCTGTTTAATATATCCGGTCTGTAATTTTCTGAAATAAAGATACGGTTCCTGTCAGGACCCGGTGGCTACCGCAAGCGTGCCACCTCTGAGGGGGTCAGACATGACAGAATCGCCGCTAAGGCACAGGATACGCCGAGGGCTTTCAGCCAAAAAGTCAATATGAAGGATATCCAAAACCAGAGAACAAGCTCCTCGGCAAAGAGAAGTTCCGGGATGGTAATAGTAGAATGAGCAATAACACAAGCTACCTCAAGCTGGCATCTCCATGCGCTTTTATGGTGTGCGCTTTGATATTTATCCTCCTAAATTCGGCTCTTGCCCAGGAGGAATCCGCCTACTGGCTGGAAAAGGGTCATGCTTCCAGCCTGAATGGCAGCTATCAGGAGGCTGTGGACTACTACGACCGCGCACTGAAGCTTGATCCTGAAGACGCTAATGCCTGGGCAGGCAAGGGAATAGTGCTTGCCAAGCTTGAAAGATATAAGATGGCTGAGCTCTGCCTCGATTTTGCCCTGAAAAACAATTCGCAAGACGCTCGGCTCTGGCTGGAAAAAGCAGAAGCTGGCGAGATGGCCAGGGATTGGGCTGCTGCCGCAGAAGGCTATGATCGTGCCCTGGCACTGGATGACCGCCTGGCGGATGCCTGGCTTGGAAAAGGCAACTGTTCTCTTAATGTTCACGGCTTCAGCGATGCTTTGGATAGCTACGAGAACGCCTCGAGGCTCGGTGCGAGCCTTGCCGCCAGCCAAGGAAAGGTGAGCGCGTGGCTTGGCCAGGGACAGACTCTTATGCAGGAAGGTAAATTCGAGACGGCTTTGAAAAGCTATGGTGCTGTTCTTGCCCTCGACCCCATGAATATCGCTGCTCTGGAGGGAAAAGGCGAATCATTAGCCAGTCTGAGCAGGTTTGAAGAAGCCCTGCCATATTACGACGATATCCTCAAAATCAATCCATCGGACCAAGACGGCAAAAAAGGCAAGGCCCGAGCTCTGGTTGGAATGGGCCAGCGAATGCTTGCTGCTGGAAACATATCCGAGTCCATTGACACCTTTGCAGAGGCAGTTAGGCTCGATCCGGACAATCAGGATGCACTGCGAGGCAGGGCAAGGTCTCTGACGGCAGAGGGCAGTCTGCTAATGGAGAAAGGTCTTTCCCAGGAGGCTCTGAAGAGCTATGAGGCTGCTCTGGCGCTTTCACCCCAGGATCCCGAGGCTCTTGCCGGAAAAGATGCGGCATCGGCGGCAATCCACCCTAAACCTGAAGCCTACAAGACCAACGCCAGCCTTCCGACGATGGCAGCGACCGATTACAGCCTTTATCTGAACCGGGGCCTGACACAGATGCAAAACGGATCTTATGCTCTGGCGCTGGAGAGCTTCAACCGGTCCATCGAGATTGATGATAAAAAAGCTGCAACGTGGCTGGGCAGAGGACAGGCCCTCCTCCGGCTAGGCAGGCTTCCAGAGGCTATTAGCTCTCTGGATAAGGCTTTGGAGATCGACCCGCAATTCGCCGAAGCCTGGTCATGGAAAGGTCAGATCCTGACAGAGCTTGGCAGATACAGAATGGCCGAGCTCTGCTTTGACTCTGCTCTAAGGCTGGAGCCAGAGAACGGGACTCTCTTGAACAGCAAGGCATTGGTGCAGGGCAGACTGGGAGACTATGAGGAAGCCCTGCAAAGCTATGATAAATCAGAACTGCTGGATGCGAACAACACTGAGGCACTCTTGGGCAAGGGAGATCTCTTGCTGGCCTTGGGAAGGTACCAGGAGGCTGTTTCGTGCTTTGAAAGGGTTTTGGAGAGGGACATCAGGAATACAACGGCCTTGCGGGGGATGGGAGACGCTTTTTCTGCCGAAAAGAACTATGGCCAGGCGCTGCAATTTTACAATGCAGTGTTGAACCAGAATCCCGCGGATTTCGGATCGCTACTGGGAAGGGCTGAGGCGCTTTATTCCCAGCAAGAATATGCCTTATCTTTGCAGTCGTTCGACTTGGCTCTGAGGACAAAGCCCGATGACCTGCGGGCCATGGCAGGAAAAGGGGATGCGCTCATAGCGCTTGAGAGCTATGCCGCCGCCCTGACCTGCTATGATACCGTCCTCGCCTCGCAGCCTGGAAACGTCAGAGCCTTGGTGGGTGAAGGAGATGCGCTGCGGCTGCAAGGCCTGCCAGATAAGGCTCTGGAGTACTATGAGAGGACCCTCTTCTTGGAGCCCGAAAATATCGCAGCCCTGGTGGGCGAGGGAGATGTGCATTCGCAACAAGGGGATCTGAACGATGCTCTGGCTGCCTACGATCGAGCTATCGATCTGGATGCTGGCAATGTCAGGGCTCTGGTGGGAAAGGGCGATCTTCTCCTCAGCCTCGATAAGCCAGGACAGGCCCTCCAATCCTACAGCCATGCTTTGGGCCTAGACAGCCATAACGGCGCGGCGATCATGGGAGAGGCAAAAGCTTCGTTTGCTCTGAATGATTACAAATCAGCTCTTAAATTCTTTGAGGACGCCCTGAGCCTAGACGGAAATAGTCTTGAGGCTTGGATCGGTAAAGGCGATGTTCTCCTGCGTCAGAAGGATCTCTCCGGGGCCATGCAATGCTACGAGCAGGCTCTTGCCCTTGATCCTCAAAGCTCTTCCGCCTTGTCTGGAATGGGCGATGTGCAGAGTGCAAGAGGCAACTTCAGCGCTGCGCTCCCCTGTTATGACCAAGCCATTGGCCTGGACCCCGGCAATGCCAGGGCATATCGAGGGAAAGGGGACATCCTCTGCACCGCCAGAGAATACAATAAATCGCTGGAGTTTTTTGATAAGTCTCTGAGCCTGAAGTCAGAAAAAGATGTCGACGCTTTGATGGGCAAGGGCCTGGCTCTGGCTGCACTTGGCAGGATTGCCGAGGCCTTGAAGTGCTTCGAAGATCTGACTATTCTCGATCCAGAGAACTTCGACGCCTGGTCCAACAGAGGAAGCCTGCTCGCCGCTCTGGGGAGATACAACGATGCTGCCGATTGCCTGCAGAGGGCAAGCCAGGATGAGGCATCCAATGAGGCAGTCTGGTTCAATTTAGGTATGGTGCGCTACGCGCTGGGCGATTATAATCAGTCAGCAATGGCCTTTGAGAAGGCCACACAGCTCCGTTCCGAGGATGCTCCCGCCTGGTTTGGCCGCGGCCTGGCATTGAATCGCACAGGGCATTTTGACGAGGCTTTGGCAAGCTTTGAGGAAGCAATTCAACTTCAGCCAGAGAACGCCAATGCCTGGTATAACAAAGGCTTGGCTCTTGTAACTCTTAAGCGTTATCAAGAGGCCCTCGACGCATTTGAAATGGCCCTGAAGATCGATCCTAGGAGCGGCACTGCACAGCACAGTCTCGATCTGACCCGCAAATACCTGGATGCCATAGCTTAAAATCAAAGTCTGATCAAAGCTGCTTCGCAAATGACCAATTCCTATTAACAAACGGAGAGTGGCAGAGAAGCCCTGCAAAGAGGCGTGGCGAAAGATTGCTTTTAGTGGTGGGAACTTTTTTGAAAAAAGCTTTTCGGCAAGGCTACCATCTGCCTTCTGCTCTCCTTCTTTCATCGGTATTCTGTCGATGAATACTCGGATGCTGGATCATCTCCGACTCGATCTTTTCGACCAGCCTGTATTGTCGGTTGTTTCTGTTGCCCCTTCTATCCAGCAGCCCATCGCGGTTCATACGGGAAAGATAGGTGGAGACTGTGCTGAGCTTGATGTCATCTGCGACCGTCTCATATCTCTCTCTCAGCTCCTGGGTTGTGAACCATGTGTTGGAATACTCGAACCTGATGAAGCTCTCCAGCCGGTCCATGAGCGTCCCGCCGCTGCTGTAATCGCGGCCGCTTGCAATCGCCGCAACACGCTCATCTGTGACCTCGAAGACACCGGATGCTGACAGAAAGCCTATGATCTTATCTCTTAAAGCCTCCCCATCCATATTTTGTGATTCAAACTCATGGGAAGACTTGAGTCCCTTGTTTTCTATCTCTATCCGGATTCTCATCCTATCCCTTTCATTATCGTTGGGATATTATTCCCTGAGGAGCTTGCGAGAATACGCTCTGAACTGAGGTAGATGCATCTTTGCATGATCCGAAGCCGATATTTTCTGCCACTTTGACAGCATTTAGCTGCTTCGCTCTTTCCAGATCCATCCTCAACGTAAACAGCTTCATATGCCCTCTCATATTTCCCCGCCTCGATACCTCTTCACAACAGTCGTGACGATCGGATCAGCACGAGTACTCCCGAACCCGACTGATCCGATCCCATTCGCTCATCCGTGCCATCCCTTCTTCTTTCACACAGGTTGTGAAAGGCAAGGCGGGCCAGTCTCCCTTAATCCCCACCGGCCTTTTGCACATGCTTTCCACAACCTGTGCCTTCCAACTCATCCAGGTCCTGCCCGGCCACCCCTTCCGACCGCCACAGCCGTCCCTTTCCAGCTGTGAAGGTTTGTGTAAAGACCGGAGCCTCGATATTCTGACCCGCACAAGCTTTGTCCACCGACCGTCCCTTTCCGGCAGTGAACAATCTTTGGACGGGCGATATACGAGGACCTGACACGTACCCCCATTCCGCTACCCTTTTTGTGCCATCCCTTCGAGGAAGCGTATGATCGTGAAGCATTTTGATCGATGTCGACAGAACAGTCAAAGGCCATCGATTCCCCTTCATTGCTTTTCCCTTGCACTATCTCTCGGTGACGTTTTGCTTGCACTCTGGTGAACCGATCGCTGGATGCACGACAAGGCTCCTTCATGAATATATGTGTGCAATGAAATAGAGCCTCTGCTCCTGATGTATTCACCATATACGCTACTCCTACGATTTTAAGATACTGTGAAGGTTCATCCATCCCCTCAGACGAATAACCCCTCCATTCATCCCTTCAGAACGTGATCTGACAAGTTGTCTACCGTTCTGGCACAGTATTAACCTAGTTATTGTGGTATATAAACTTTTCCAAGAGTTGAACGTTGTAGTT
>CAZPUO010000079.1:0-10619 GCA_964589745.1 uncultured Methanotrichaceae archaeon | reverse complement strand
GTGAAGTTCCCCTAGGAAGGCTGATATGTCGTCGGCAGCAGTTTGTGGCACTTCTGAGAACTCCTTCTCGATCTCCGAGACTATCTTCGGGATGTCCCTCTGCCCATCTATAGCCTTCCAGACGGAAACTCCTACCGGATTAATCCCAATCGCGTTGGCCGAATCAGGATTAAAGAGCACGGCCCAGTCATCGAACTCCTCCCTCAGCACTATCAAAGGATTCCTTATTGGGCACTTCTGCAATTCCAAACTAAACCCTCCTATTTCCAATGATGAAGAATACGACCTTGCCTCTGGTAATATTCCTATTTAGCTCTTTTTGGCAGCAATCCCAGGATCCGATTGGAATATCCGCGGAGAGGAGAGGACGGATTCCTGATGGACTGTTAAAAATTTCTGGACCAATCCGCAGATAAAAAGCTTTGAGGAGAACAAAAGGCGCTGTCGTGAAGCCAGATATGCTTCTTGGGCTCTCGGTTCTGCTTATTCCCTCTTCAGCCATTTTCCGATCCCGAGCCCGTACTTGTTCATTAGCCGCACGGGCCTGAGCACATGGTAGAGTGGAGCCAGATGTTCTGGCAAGGGCAAGGACGCCAAATCGTCCGTTGTAGGAGTTATAGCCCGGCGAACGTAGTAGCCGGCCTTATCTCGAAGGCGCTCCTTGGTGCGGAGGTAAAATAGTTCCTCCTCGATATCCGGCGGATGAGACTTTGGTTTGGTCTCTGGATTTCGGATAAACAGACGCTGAACGGTCTCCTCAACTAGGCCGGCCATCTTCTTTTCTTCCTCGACACTGAAGGAAATTTCCGGGGGAAAAGGAGTGCAAAGGAGGCCATTGGCCAGAAACAGGCCAAGGAGGAGAAGGCAGTAGCAACCCATCCGCTTCGACCTGCTGGCAATCTTTCTCCAGTCTATTTTCTTGGACTCCATCAGTCTACCCAGATCGCATATCCAGGCTAGTCTCCTCCAGTAATGCCTTGCTCCGTGCTCACAAAGGATTAGGAGGAGATCTTCAGGAGAGAATGTTTGAACCTCTTTTCCCAAGATGACTTTCCTGGTAGCCCGGGTGAAGAGATCTTTGGTGGTCAAGGGAAAGCAGTATATGCCAGGAGAAACCTGCCAGTGAACCTCTAGGTGGATCTCCCGATTACAGAAATGATAATGGTGCAGTGAACGAAGGAATACTCTCTCCTGAGCCTCGGTCAGGGTATGATCGAGTCTATATCCCTCGGAGATCAGGATCTCCTTTGCCCGAAGGACGTCTCCTCTTCCGACCAGAACATCCAGATCGGTGAACATGCGTAATGCCACATCTCCGTAGAGCTCCTGAGCTAGGACTGGACCCTTGAAGGGTATGGCCAATATCCCTTTGGTCTCAAGCTTTTCCAGTAAGCGAAGAAGCTCGTTGGTCAGGATATGATTGCGCTGACTGTTAAAGAGGTAGCTCCTCCGAAGGTCACTCAAAACGGCGGGAGGAACCTGATGCTGCGCTTCCATCAAAGTACGGTAGAGCAGTGGGAGCAGACCATGCCTGGTTGCCGCCTTGAGGAGATATTCCCAGTCCGGCCCGTCTAATAGTAGCTCCTCCAACCTATTTCTTGAGACATCCGGACGATACCTGGCGCAGATGAGAAGTAGCTCGCTCTCACAGTCGATGGAGGAAAGCTCTATCTGCATATTTGGTTTTAAGTTAAAACCGGATATCAAACTATCTGAATCTAGAGCTTGATGTTCAAGAATCGTTAAATCACTCTTACCCCTGCATCAACTTTTCTCTGACCTCTCGAAAAGCTATATCATCTTTGTCGCCCTCATTCTTGTCGCCCATCCCTTTAGGTCTGGTTTCCCTCATGCCATGAGATCGACATGCAATACCAAGAACAGGCTCGATGACAGATCCATCAGGCTTAAGCTGCACAACATCCTTCTGCTCAGGCGAGCTGTGGCCTTGGTCTGGGAGAGTGCGCCGTCATGGACTGCCGCCGCAGCAGTGCTTGTGGTGCTGCAGGGCGCGCTTCCTCTGGTCAATCTCTATCTGATAAAGCTGATCGTGGACTCAGTGACCTCCGGTGTGGCCTCGACGGACAAAGAGGCTGTCTTCTGGCACATCTTGCTCCTGATCAGTTTGGCAGCTGGGGCTGCCATATTTGCAGCCGCATGCCGATCTGCCTCCACCGTTGTCAGCGAGGCCCAGTCCGCCATTGTATCCGACCACGTCCAAGACCTCCTCCACGCCAAGTCTGTGGAGGTGGACTTAGAATACTACGAAAGCCCTCAATATTACGATGCACTGCATCAGGCCCAGCGGGAAGCTCCTTTTCGGCCAACCAAGATAGTCAACGGCCTATTGCAGCTTAGCCAGAGTGGCATATCTCTCCTGGCCATGATCGCGCTGCTGGTCTCCTTCAACTGGGTGCTAGGACCTGTTTTAGTGGCAGCTGCCATACCCGGAGCCTTTGTCCGCCAGAGGTATATAGATCGGTTCTACCGCTGGCAGTGCCAGTGCACCCAGGACGAACGGCGGGCCTGGTATGTTCACTGGATTCTCACTGGGGACGGACATGCCAAAGAAATCCGGCTCTTTGATCTGGGGCCTCTCTTCATGAAGCAGTACCGTGAGCTGCGGGGGCGGCTTCGCTTGGAGCGACTAAGCCTTACCGCCAGACGATCGGCCGCAGAACTAGCCGCGCAGGTCTTTTCCGTGGCTGCGGTCTTCGGCTCCCTAGGATTTATAGCCATCCAGGCCGTTCAGGGTGCGATAACCTTAGGCAGTCTAGTCATGTATTTCGGGGCCTTCCAACAAGGCCAGGCGTTCTTAAGCTCGCTTTTTACCAGCCTCACCGGGCTGTATGAGGACTGCTTATTCCTGTCCAGCCTCCAAAAGTTCCTTGACCTAGAGCCTACTGTGAAGGAGCCGGATAGCCCGATGCCAATGCCTAAACCGATGAAGGAAGGCATATCGTTCCAGAGGGTTAGCTTCGGCTATCCCGGCTCCAACACTCGCGTCTTAGATGGAGTGAACATGGAGATAAAGCCAGGCCAGGTGGTAGCTCTGGTGGGAGAGAACGGCTCGGGAAAGACGACTCTGATCAAGCTCCTCTGTAGGCTCTACGATCCAATCGCTGGCAAGATCACCATCGATGGGATCGATCTGCAAATGTTCAGAACATCTGATCTCAGACGAGAGATCAGTGGCATCTTTCAGGACTACTCTCGCTACAACCTCACTGCCAGGGAGAATATCTGGCTGGGGGACGTCCATCTTGATCCAGAGGATCCCAGGATCGTTCAATCCTCCGAGCGCTCCGGCGCGGATGAGATCATATCCGGGCTGGAAAATGGCTATCAGACCGTCCTGGGAAGGTGGTTTGATCATGGTACGGAGCTGAGCGTAGGCCAATGGCAGAAGGTGGCTTTGGCCAGAGCATTCCTGCGGGACTCCCAGATAATAATCTTGGATGAGCCTACAAGCTCCCTGGATGCCAGGGCAGAGGAGAAGGTCTTCGGGAAGTTCCGAGAGCTTGCAGAAGGAAGGACTGCCGTCCTGATCAGCCATAGGCTATCCACAGTCCGGTCAGCGGACAGAATATACTTCCTTATGCGAGGCAGGGTTACAGAGAGCGGGACTCACGAGGAGCTCATGAATCTTGGGGGCGGCTATGCCAAGCTCTTTGAGGCTCAGGCCAGGCACTACAGATGAAGAAAATCTTTTTGTATATTTACAAGAGATTTGAAAAAGTGGAATCTCGTCTTACTCCTGTAGGGGCAGCATCGATCTGCCTATCGCTGCAACAACAAATGCCTTCACTTGCTGACTTAGGATGCCTGCGGTGATGCCTCAGGCTCACGGCATTTCTGTGTGTTCTTATTTTTGCTGCATGAGAGTTTTATATCTCATAGAGCCAGAAATAATCATGATGACATACCTCGAGCCCTGGACGCGAGAATACATGGAGGAGATGTTTTCGAGACCGGACCCCTGGAAGTACTTCACCTCACCTTATGAGCAAAAGAAGTACCAGAGACAGATAGATGCGATCAAAGACCGCATTCCCACACCGGGAAAGATCCTGGAGATTGGGCCTGCGGAGGGCGCTCACACCCTTCTCCTCGCAAACCAGTTTCCCTTTGCCAGCATTACCGGGGTAGAGATCTCCTCCCAGGCAGCAAAGAGAGCAGAAAAAAACCTCCAACCTTTTGCAGAAAGAGTTAAGCTGGTAAATGCTGACATCGTGGACTACGAATCACGGATCGAGGACACCTCCTGTGACATCTGCATCTGGAGCGAATCCGTTTATTATCTGGGCGCTCGTCTTTCCTTGGTCCAGATCAACAACTTTCTTGGCAGAATCATCGGCAAGCTTCGGGCGAAGGGGCTGTTAGTCATGGCCAACTCCGTTGATCTGCCTGAAGACATCCCTGAGTCCGCGGTGACAAAAAGGCCGTTGATTAACAGCTACTATAACATGCTTTCCGATTTGGCCGTGCCTGCTCTGAGGGCTGCCTACGTAGAAGAGAAGCTGGGAAGAAACTACGAGTACCATTTATGGGTATTCCAGAGATAGCAAATCTGAGATAAAATTCAAAGAAAAATATCTTGAAATAGAAGCTACCAGCACCAAAAATACTTCATGCCCGGAATTGCCGGGCGCCTGGAACAGATCAAACCCTTATAACGGAGCCATGCTTGGTAATATGTTGGGATCGATTCCCTTCGCCAGCTCTGTGACATCCTTGAACTTGCTCTTCTTCTCCTGAACAGTCGGCTGCTCAGGGCTGGTGCTCTCTGCAGTGCTGGTGATCTGCGGAGCGCTCTGTTGCTCCGCCGGTGCTGGCTCTTGGACAGTCTCGACCGCCGCCGGAGTGTAAACGGAAGTATCCGGGTTGATCATGGTGGCAGTGAGCCCATGGCGGCACTACCGCTGCTGTCAGACCTGATATAGCTTCCTGTTATTGAGTCGCCTTCGACTGTGCCGCTCAGGTAAGTGGAAGTCAGCACCTTGCCGGGCATTGATGCCAGGGAAATGTGAACTTCGTCGCCGGAGAGAGACCCTGCCACAGCTCCATTCCAGGGCAGATCGCCCTCAAATTTAGCCACGCCGAAGAGGGATTCTCCTGACTGGTTCAGGGCCATAATTATCTCTACGCCTGCCAGAGAGACCTTCCAGATGCCCTGCACGCTCGGTGGGGCCGCTGTAGCAATGCTATCTGCTACGCTATTTGCTACCGTGGTATTATTGACCCCACTGGTCATGCCCGCATCATCGGTTCCATTCATCGTCCGGTCAACCGAAAACGAAGGAGAATCCTGGGCCAGCCCCAAAGAAATTGATGCCAGTAATGCTAAAAGGATAATTCCTGTCAAGCCAGAATATCTTATCTTCAAACCCCAAACCTCCATTTGTCTCATTCGATCCCCACGAATTTGGTTTCGATTTTTCGAACCACACTAACCGGAGCTTCACTATCCCTGCTCTATCTATTTAAGCTGAAGTGCTATCGCTGTTCATCAAGCAGACTCTGCCCCCAGGTCCCTCACCACGCCTGATAACCCGAATAGATTACCTGCATCCTTTGATTTTTAAATTTTGGGGATTTTCAGAATTTTATTGCTCATAGATTTTATTTTACTAATATTAATATCGTTATCGTAGAATTATCAACTGAGCCATCGCTATATTTATATTTCCCATTGCTTTTTGAAAAGGAAAGGTGATCTGGCTTGATGGGAATTAATGAGATGGCATTTGAGGTTTTTGAGGAGATGCTCGACTATGAGGACGAGCTGCAGCTGGAGGTTCATGAACTCGATAACGGGACTGTGGTGGCAGATGCGGGCGTGAAGGCACGAGGGGGCCTGGGCGCGGGCATTTACCTGAGCCGCCTCTGCATGGCTGATCAGGCCGATATCCAGCTGACTCCTTGTGATATCAGCGGCGTTCTCCTGCCAGGTATTCATGTTGCGACAGACCATCCGGTCATATCCTGCATGGCCTCTCAATGCGCCATGTGGCAAATCAAACTGGATAAGTACTTCGCCATGGGAAGCGGGCCTGCGCGCGTGCTCGCACGCAAGACCAAAGATCTGTACGAGAAGATCGGCTTCGAGGAGTTTTCGGATGTGGGTGTCCTGGTCCTGGAGTCCAACAGGCTCCCGGATGCGTCTGTCTCGGCCCAGATCGCAGAGGCATGCGGCATAGACCCGGCAGACCTGCGACTGGCAGTGGCTCCCACAGACTCCGTGGCAGGGCTGGTGCAGGTCTCAGCACGCGTGGTCGAGACGGGGCTGCACAAGCTCTTCACCATGGGGTTCGATATCGCTACTATCAAGAGCGGCTGGGGCAGGGCACCCATCTCGCCGATCGTGGGAGACGCCACCATGTGCATGAGCTCCTCCAACGATGCCATCATCTACGGAGGAGAAACTTATTACACCCTGAATTACGAAAACCTGGAAGAGCTGAAGCAGTACCTGAAGGGCATGCCCTCACTGGCCTCCAGGGACTGGGGCGCACCCTTCTACAAAACCTTCAAGGCGGCTGGATTTGATTTCTTCAAGGTGGACCACAACGTCTTTGCCCCGGCCAAGGTTGTGATGAACGAGACCAAATCCACGCGCACATTCGTGAGCGGCAGGGTGAATCCTGAAGTGCTCATGGAGTCCTTCAACCTGGAGATACTGGACGCTGCTTAATGAGATCGGCATGAGCAAGGAGCGGCCATCTTCGAAGATACCGTTACCGTTCTCCCTGAAATGAGACAGTATCCGGCGGATGGGGGCGAAGCGCCAGAAGATCTCGTCGGTCAGACCCGTGTCCATCCTGCCACCAGGATTTACTTCTTTTCCAGGTCGAGTTAACCAAAGGTTTTAACGCTTTAGAATCTCTCACACCAAACTCATGAACTTCGGCTGCAGCCTCTTTAAGTCCAAGCCAAAGCCCCGCATTGCAGAGAGCCCTCCTGTGAACTACCTGGATCTCAAGACCAAGCCCTATTACATCGTGGCCTCGGTGGAGGTTGGCAATACCACTACTAAGAGCATCCTCACTGCCACAGACATGAACACCGGCAAGACCTACATCGTCAATAAAACCGTTAAGATGACCAGGGATGTCAGAGGGCCGAAGCCGGAAGAGGAGATCTTCGCTCGTACCATCAACGGCACACCTCTCACCAAAGAATCCATAGCCGAGCTGGTGCGAAACACCCTTGTCGAGAGCCACGAGAGGGCCAGGCTGGATATAAAGACAGACCTTCATTTCGTGGTACGCTCTACGGGCGTCGTGGCTGAGCTGGACTCGCCCGATCAGGTGGGTGCTTTTATCCAGGCGCTGGCCCAGGGATGCCTCATCGCAGGCGTGCCTCCGCGGCTGATGACCCCTGCCATGAGCATCCACAACATCCTGGAGAAGTTCAAGCGCTACACCATGATCGAGAAGGCGATCTTCATGGGCGCGGTAGCTTCCTGCTTCCCGCCGCAAGGGTCCACTGGTATAGAGGTTGTTGCCAATGAGATGGAGGGTGAGCTGGCCACGGCGGGTATAAAGGAAGGAAGCCGCTGGACGGATGTTGACTTCCGCAACCCCTGTCTCTCTATGGACTTTGGAACCACCCTGGATGGCCGGGTCACCAGCGAGGAGCTACCCTATGCCCATACTATTGGAAACCTGCTGGGCCTGGCAGGCGCTGTTCCTGATGCTGTAGTCCAGGGCACTGGCCTGGTGGATAGCCAGACCGGCGCCACTTTGGACATCTTCGATCCCAAGATAAAGCCAGAATTCGGCAAGGAGGCCCAGCAGTACGCGGATCAGATAGACGAGATAGTGGTAATAGAGAAGGTCCCACTCAGTCGCACTAAATACGGCCTCGTGCCCGTGAACCCCGCGGCTGCGGCGCAAAACAATGTTGTTCTCATCGGCTGTGATGTGGGAGAAAACGGCAGCGATATGTGCAAGCTCTCTGAGATAGGCAGAGATCTTTACAGATCCACGGGGTTGAAGACGCTGTTTGGAACGCTGGACCTGGTGTCTGCCCATATCGCCCGCCGACTGGTGGAGGTGGGCATCGAAGAGGGTATCGTCACCGGGAAGACTGCCCTGGGGGTCACGGGCCGGGCGGGGATAAGCGGCAATAAACCCAGCCTGATCCTGGAGGAGATCGGGAAGCTCGGGCTTTACGAACAACCAGAGAAGAACATAGTCTTCGTGGACGACGGCCTGGCCAGAGGAGCGGCGGTGATGGCACGCTGCATGAACTCCATGGGCACGCCCAAAAATCCATTAGGAGGATTACGGGGAGGCAGGTGCATCCTCAAAGAGAGAATGAAATTCGAGGCCCTAAAGGGAGCTGCCCCTGTCCCCCGAGAAGCTGAACCCAGGAAGGAGACACAGGCTTATTTCGTAGGAGGCCATAAGAGAGCTTAGAATGCCCTCCAAAAGATACAGCCCAAGACCCGCAGAAGGAACGGAGATCCCGGTATCCATTTTAGGAATCGATAGGCGTGAGGAGATGCTGTGGATCGCCGCGGAAAGCGGGGCCATCGGGCAGGACGCATTTCCTCCCTGCATTCAGAACATATTTCGAAAGGCTGAAAAAAAAGCCGGGGGCGAGAAGGGGAAGCACAGGAAGGCGGCGATCCTGGCAGCCTTTCTCGGGCAGCTCGGCTTTAGTGAAGCGAGGGCGAAGCAGCTCTGGCTTGGGGTATCAGATGTCGAAGACAGAATCTTTTCGGAATGGTTCCAAAGGATGCATTGTCCAAAATGCGAGACTCTGAAAAAGGAAAGCAAAGGCTACCCTGATCTAGGAACCGCAGACCTGGGGCTTTGCCAACCGGATGAGCTGTGTAATGAGTTCGATGGTCCTGTGGAGTATGCGTGCGGGATAAAGTCTGAAGAGGACAGGGATATGGGCTCGCAAAGGCAAATCAAGATTCTTTATCTAGCCCGGATCTTCGACTGGACCTGTGGCCGGGAGGGCGAGATCGAGCTTTCAAAGGCTGAGAGGAACGAGCTTGAGGCGCTGCTGGCGGAGCTGGCCGGGCAGAAGGATAAAAGACTGATCTACACCAGAGTTAAAATGCGAGGAAGGCTTCGGCCCAAGTTCAATCTTCGGGATAGTGAAGGACCACGCAGGCAGATGCTCTCGGACCTTCTTTGAACCGTTCTCGAATGCCGATCTGCAAAAGGATCTGCAGTACCAAAAAGACTGATGTCCAGAAAGATCAGCTACAATTATTATTCTGCAGGAAAAATTATAAAAGAAAAACTGGTCTCAATCCAAACTGTAGTTTATCCCAGTTTGGTGACGCCGGGAGTTACCCAGACGTATTGCTCGTGGCATTACCTGAGCCGATTACCTCTATCTGCAAGGCATCCTTGAAGGTCCCTGAAGCTTGCGGCGAAGACGCCACAATTGTCGCTTTGTAGATACCGGCAGCGACATCGGCGTTCCAGATTCCTGAGTACTCATTATCAGCAGACTGCAGCAGGCCCAGCTTTCCAACCTCATCTCCAGTCGTGTTATTTATCGTCGCAACGGCTGTCAGCAATGCCTGGCCGCCGGAAGAATCCGAGCTGCCCTCTTTAAAGACCGCGGTGATCTTGACAGAGCTTCCAGAGTTCGCCGGATTCGGCTCGGCGCTTGCGTTTATCAGATCGATGCTGACCGCTGGCACATTCGCAGAGATTTCTGATGTCTCAGACGCGCCGCTGGTGTTCTCCTGATCTTTATTCGCATCAGAACTGAACTGAGAATTCTTCTGACGTTCCGCCTTTGGACCCCAGACTGGGACAGTATCGTTTTGGGGTGTGCCTTCTAGAAAGCTGGTTGCGGTTGCGCTCCAGTTCTGCTCTCCTCCGCATGTTGAACAATAAGCATACGCGGAAACTGGCAGGCCTGCTAGGGTCACCATCAGAGCGACAAAGACTAGGATCGATATCGGTTTTGTCATATTCTTTTCCTCAATATTTCATTTAAATATTGACTATAGATTTTACGAAATAGACATCTGCGCCGTGGCGAATTAGAGCTTTATTTATATGATCCTGGCGCTTAAGAATACCGGGATCACCAAGAATAGCAGGATTTCCAAGGAGGGCGTCTTTCACCAATCTTTTTGCCACTTCCATTTTGGTGCCTGCCGCTTCTTTGATGTATTACAGGGGGACAGCCACAAAAAAAGGTTAAATCTCAACGGCGACTCATTCGATTTACCCACCACGAGTCTCTATCCTCTGGCAAACCTTTATCTCCCAGAAGCGGATTGGAGCTTTAGATCCGGAATGTGACCCTTAGGTCGAACCGGCTAAGGTGAAAAGAGATGAAGTCTTTTTACGGCTATATAGGCGAGGCTTGGTCCTCTCCCAGAGAGGGCTACGTCGGCGCGCTAAGGCAGGACAGGCTCAGGGCCTGGCGCAGAGAGATGACCGTGCAGAAGATCGAGAGGCCAACCCGCCTCGACAGGGCACGGAAATTGGGATACAAGGCCAAGCAGGGCATCGTCGTGGCGCGCGTGAAGGTTAGGCGTAGCGGTCGTAGAAAATCCCGCTACGTGAGGAATCGCAAAACCAGCAAGATGGGCGTGAACATGATGACCATGGCCAAGTCCATCCAGCGCATAG
>CAZPUO010000078.1:0-10633 GCA_964589745.1 uncultured Methanotrichaceae archaeon | reverse complement strand
TATAAATCTGATATGACAGGTATCTTTAAATCTCGCCGGTTAGGAATAAGGAGCCGATGAAGCATTTGGGAATAGTGCCCATTCTTCTGCTAATGGGGTTGTGGATCACCAGTGGGCCATCAACGGCGGAACTGACCGCTACACAGCAGATAAATCCCCCTCAAGCGGTCGTGGGAGAGACTGTGATGGTAACCGTGATGCTGACCTACAATGGAGCCAACGCCATGCAGGCTATGGTCACGCCCAACCCTCCTTTCGGCGTAGTGTCGGACTACTCCGGAGACTTGAGCGCAGACCTTAACCCTGGTGTGACTGAGCCCATAAGCTATCCCATCCGGGCAGAGCAGAGCGGAACGTATTGGATTGCCTCTCAGATTGCCTACTCTGAAGGGGGTAGGAACCTCAATCTGAGGCTGGAAACGCCTTTCACGGCCATCGGCAGTGTAGCGCCAGAACCCCAGCCACAGCCTACGACTCCAGAGGCGGCTACCGGTGTATCACCTGGAGAAGTGACCCCTAGCGGAGGTTCTCCTGGTGGTGCAGTACCTGGGGAAATGCCTCCTGGCGGAGGGGTTCCTGGTGGTGCAGTACCTGGGGAAATGCCTCCTGGCGGAGGGGTTCCTGGTGGTGCAGTACCTGGGGAAATGCCTCCTGGCGGAGAGGTTCCTGGTGGTGCTGGTAATTCATCTTAACGTAAAACTGCTCGTTCATCGAGTGGCAGACCCTCTACAACGAGACACCTGGCATTTTGTATCGAAAGAAAGCCCGTTTCGTCCCACCTTAGGCTGAAATCTGGCAACAAAAATATCTTTTTGATTGCTTCGCACAGCTTATTTTGAAACGTTAGCTATGTTGATATATTAATTTCTCATCTCTTTTATATTTAAATCATCTCTGGTGAATAGAGCTTGCAGCATGAATCCCCTCTCCGCGATGGCCTCTTTCCCGCCCTCATGTCGGTCCAGGATGGTCAGGGCTCGCACTGGCTGATAGCCTGCTGCAGCGATGCGATCTATGGCTTTAATGAGGGACGCACCCGAGGTGACTACGTCCTCTACCACGGCAACCTTTGCGTCTTTTTCCAGCGCTGGACCCTCTACGAAGCTCATTGTGCCGTGTTTTTTGGGCTCCTTTCTGACGATCAGGGCCGACAAGTCCCTGCCCTGAATATGGCTCAAGACAGCTATGGATGATACAATTGGATCAGCGCCCAGGGTAAGACCGCCCACGGCGGAGACCTCAGAAGGTATCATCTCCAGCATAAGCCTGGCCGTGAGGTAGGCTCCCTCCGGGCTCAGAGTTACACGCTTGCAGTCCATGTAATAGTCGCTGGTCCTGCCTGAGGACAGGATGACCTTTCTTATCTCCAAGGCCTTGCTTTTCAGTAATTCTAAGAGCCGCTCTCTCTCGTTCACGCAGGATCGCCTTCTTCCTGGAAGCCTTCCGCCCCAAGGTAATAACTCTTACTGCCCGGCCTGCCTTTTTTGAGCTGCTTTTATCTCCCGCAGCAGGCCCAAATCGGTGCCGTCCAGGAGATAGACGTGCGTGCGGTCCGAATCGATCAGGGTGAGAAGGGGGCCTCGTGGCTCCTCGCAAGGCTCGTTGAGAGGCAGGCCACCGCAGAGATCGTTGAAGGCAGGCGCGATGACGATCTCCGCCTCATGAGCAAAACCGTACTGCTTTTGCATAGCCTCGGGCAAAAGAGGGGCCCTGGCCCAGATGGGTCGGGTCAAGGAACAGCCCAGAGGATCCTTCAACCTCAGGGCAGGGTGCAGGTGCGCGGCTACCAGTAGATCAGCGTGCATGATCTCTTTCTCTGGCCAGGTGTGGCCGTGAAAGTAGCCCACCCCGTCCAGAACAAAGCCGGAGGCGGGCCGCATCCTTACTCCCAAGGGGGCCATGTCCGTAAGGCCGCTATCGTGATTTCCCGGGACGATATCTACCGCAAGCGCCTCCGAAAGCCGCAGAAGAAAGTCCGGTATCTCTCTTTTTTCCTGCCAGCTTACCTTCGGGACATTGTGCTTTACATCTCCCAGGAGCAAAAGTCGGTCCGGCTTTATCTTAGCAATCTGATTTTGCAGCCTTTCCAAAATCCTATCTGTTTGGCTGGGGATCGAGATGCCGCAAAGCCACAGCTCATACTCCAGGCCCAGATGAAGATCGGCAGCCACCAAAACTCGTTCTTGGCCCTCTACGAGGAGCAGCGGGGCGCCAAAGACGGGTGTGATCACTCCAGAAGCCTCTTCAGCTCCGAAACGAGCTGGTCCGGGCTGGATGTCACCGCCAGGCAAGCGCACTCCACCATGAGATTGACTCTGGACTTTTCAGCCTCACCGGCACGCCGAAAGTCCGTCCTTAATCCAACTATTCTTTTGCCTTGTGAGAAAAAATATCCGACCTCCCAGGCGGTGCCATCGTCCACCTGAGGGCCGTCCAGGATGGCCACCATGAGATCGCACTCGTTCATGGCCCGCAGGTTGGCTCGGAAGACCTGCTCTGCTGAGCCTGTTGCGATCTCGTGGGGCCACACGATCTTGACGTTCTCTAAACCTGCCTCCAAAAACGCCTTGATGCGGCCGCCCCAGGTGATCTCAGCTTGGGAAAAAAGTGGCCCGGAGAGGTAGATCCTATGCTCCATGGCCTTCCAAAGCTGCAGCTTCCATTAGCCTGGTCTTCACGAACTCCCTCTTCAGGCTGGCCAGGAACCATCCCGCTTTCGGCCCCTGGCGGTCGCCCAAGAAGGCCAGGTAAATGGCCTGGAAGAACTTCTTGGAGTCGAGGTTGAATTCCTTGGCCACCGCATAAACCTGTTCGTGAATCTCGGCAGCGCTCCTGTCGTCGATTTTCTCTGCCAGAATGCCCAGGGCCTGGCGCTCTTCTAGTGTGAGGTTGTTCACGGCTGCGGGAAGGGTCTCTTGCACCTGGAACTTGACATAGGCGGGCGCATATCTGTCCAGCCACTTCTCCGCGTTGCGCGCTCGGCCCAAGATCTCCTCGCGCTGGGAAATATCGTAGCCGGATCTCTGCAGGGCTAGGAAGAGGTTCTCGTCGTCACCGTGAGCAATCTGCACCGCTGTGACCATGTGCCGGAAGGGTATCTCGAAGGGACGGCTCTCACCAATAGCGGAGAGCTCCATGGCCCGAGCATCGCCCTTTCTCTGGTCGTACTCGTCCACCAGGCTGAGCAGCGGCAGCGCCGGATCGAACTCGATGTGCTTCTCAGGCTTGTTTCGTATGATCAAATAGCGCAGGACCTCAGGTGGTACGACGTCCAGCATCTCCTGAATGGTTACTACTATCCCCGTGGAGCTGTGCATGGCACCCACACCTTTGAGGTGGATCCACTCATAGACTATGGGGAAAGGAGCAGGATAGCCGTAGATCTCCTCACTGATTCTTTTCCCTGTATCGTAAGAGCCTCCCGCAGTGGCGTGATCCTTGCCGAAGGGCTCGACTGTGACCTTGAAGATGGGCCAGCGAGCTGGCCAGTCCACGCGCCAGACCAGCTTTCCGCCGCCGCGCATGGAGACTGTGCCCTTGGCACCACACTGGCACTCGTAATCCACAGTCTCCTTTTTGGCATCGAAGCCGGTGACTTTCGTAGTGTTCGTTCGGCCGCAGCACTGGCAGATGGCGTCAAAAGGGCTCCAGCCTGCAGGCACATCTCGACCAGAAACCTCCTTGAGGATGCGCGCAATGTCATCGCGTCTCTGCAGAGCTATTTTGATGGCCTCGACGTACCTGCCTTCCTTGTAGAGCACATCCGCCCGAAAGACCTCGGGCTTTATCCCCAGCCGCTCCATGCTTTTCAGGAACGGATTCAGGAAGTGGTTGGCGTAGCTGCCGCAGCACCCTGTGGGGCAGGGAATCTCCGAGAGGGGCTTGCCGATGTGCTCGCGGAAGCTCTCTGGCAGAAAAGGATAGAGTCGGCGAAGGCGGTCATAGGTGTCGGCGATGTAAATCAGACGGGCCTCCACTCCCCGGTCCTGCAGCGCGCGATAGACTGCCTCCGCGGTCATGACCTCGCGCATATTTCCTATATGGACAGGCCCGGAGGGCGTGATTCCCGTAGCTATGGTGTGTGGGCCGCTGTTCTCCAGCTTTTGGGCGATGACGTCAGCCCAGTGAATAGACATAGTCCAGAATCGGGTGGGGAAACAAATATTAAACTTGCCCTGCTCAGCGAATGGCTTTTTAAGCCGGAGGTCGCAAGGATTTTAGAATGAAAAAGATCGAGCGCCCTTCCGTTGACGATTATTTCATGGAAATAGCATCGGTGGTAGCCAAGCGCTCTACGTGTTTGCGAAACCAGGTGGGTGCCCTCTTCGTAAAAAATAAGAGAATCCTCACCACTGGATACAACGGCGCGCCCTCTGGCATCGACCACTGCGACGTTTCGGGCTGCGCTCGCGAGGGCGTTGCCAGCGGCACTCGTCACGAGCTCTGCCGGGCGGTACACGCGGAGCAGAACGCCATCATCCAGGCGGCCCTGCACGGCATCAGCATTGAGGGAGCCACGCTTTACTGCACCCACCAGCCCTGCATCCTCTGTGCCAAGATGATGATCAATGCACGGGTGAAGAAGGTGGTTTACCAGCAAAGCTATCCTGACGAAACAGCCCTCAAGTTCCTGGAGCAGGCGGGGATCGAGGTCACCAGGCTGAAGGAAAAGATTTTGTAAATCCCTGCCAAAGATCAGAACATGTTCGGATCAAAGTCGCACCTCGCAGCTCACAACGATCATCTCTTCCTGGAGGGCAAAGACTGCTTCCTTTTGGCAAAGCAGCTTGGCACTCCCCTTTATGTCACCTCTGAAAGCCGACTGAGGGAAAACATCCGCGCCTACCATCGGGCGTTCCCCGAGGCGGACAAGTACTTCGCAGTGAAGGCCAACGGCAACCTCACTGTTCTTCGCATCGCCGCCCAGGAGGGCATGGGTGCGGACGTCTTCTCCCGTGGTGAGATCGCTATCGCCCGGCTGGCGGGCATGCCCAGGGAGATGATCCTCTACAACGGCAACTCCAAGAGCGAAAAAGATCACAAAACTGCCCTTGAGGCGGGTGTTCGGATGTCCGTGGACTCTCGCGAGGAACTGGAGCACCTGGCCAAGACGGCTCAGGCAGCAGGCAAGGAGGCGGAGGTCCTTTTCCGGGTGAACCCGGATGTATCCCCCAAGACCCATCCCAAGATCGCCACTGGACTCCGAACTTCCAAGTTTGGCATACCATCGGAGCAGGTGGCGGCGACCTATCGTAGGGCAGCGGATCTGGAAGGCATAAAGCCCTTGGGCCTGCACTGCCACATCGGCTCTCAAATCTTGGATATCCTGCCTTTCGTGGAAGCGATGAGGAAAATGATGGACATTGCAGAGGATGTGGTGAACGCTGGGGGGACGATTAGGATGATCGACCTGGGCGGGGGTCTGGGCATCCAGTATCATCCCGATAACCCGGCACCCACGCCTGCCGATCTGGCTGCCGGAATTCTGCCTGTGTTCCGGGACCGCTGCCAGGCGCTGGGCATAAAGCCGAAATTGATCCTGGAGCCGGGACGGAGCATTGTGGCGGATACTACTATCATGCTCACGAGCGTTAACGTGGTGAAGAGGGCGCATGTCAACTTCGTGGCTGTGGACGCGGGCTTCAACGTCCTGGCGCGGCCCATGCTCTACGACTCCTATCACCACGTAATCGTCGCCAACAAGGCGGGCGCGCCTGCGGAGGAAACCTATACCGTGGTCGGGCCGATCTGCGAGACGGGGGATATCCTGGCCAAGGAAAGAAGGCTGCCGCGATTGGAGAGGGGCGACGTGCTTGCGTTTTTGGATGCTGGAGCCTACGGCTTTTCCATGGCCTCGCAGTACAACGGCCAGCCCAGGCCGGCAGAGATTCTCGTCTCGGGCTCCGAAGCCGATGTGACGCGCCGCTCAGAGGATACGAGTGCGCTGCTGGCGGGGCAAAATATTCCAGCGAGGCTCCTGCGGTAGAGGCAAAAGATCCATGGAAGGCGCGAACTTGCGTAGATCCATCGAAATCGTGCAGGGTATCCTGGCACCCCTCAGTCAGGGCGAGTTCTCGGAGAAGCTTTACAAGGTTTCAGTTTATGTGGAGTCCGTCGCGAAGAGCTGGGATGCCTGTCGCGCCGATCTAGCAGCCCTGGAGAAGAAAAATGTTGACGATCCAGGAATGATCAGCCAGGCGGTGCAGGCCAGGGTCAAGAGCTTCCGGGCCAATCTGAAGAACTCGCTGCGCTTTGCCCGCATCAACCTTGACGCAGCAATGGTACAGGCGCTGGAGCGCCTGGTTTGGCGTCCCAAGAGCGCCAACAAGCAAGACGAGCAGAGGAAGTCAGCGGCGCTGCAGAAGGTCTTCGACGGTATGCCGGAGCCTGGAAAAGCGATGCCGCAGCATTACCGCGCCACCTCTGATCCGCTGGACAAGTGGCTGGTGGCCGGGCCGTGGGGGCACGAGTACCTCAGGAAGCGGCATGTCAGTTCGGAAGCTTTTGATCGCGAGCTATGCGGGATGCTTGCCTGTGAGGATTCGGCTGCTGGAAGGGTGGTATTGAGCTATGGCAGGCTCTGCAAGGCGATTGACGAAGTGGAAGAAACTGCCCTGAAGATGCAATGGATTTAAAAGCCCTTTTTTACTCTTACGCAAGCCCTTTCCATGGAGGCAATCACTTTCGCTCTGCCTGCCTTCTCTTTTTCTCCACCTGGTTCTTTACCAATTTATTTGAAGCATTTATTTGAAGCTAATTTATGGGATCATTTTTAGCCCGAACTTTGTATCTTATACACACTTTTTTTAATCCTAAAAATGATTTACTGTTATCATTTTACTTGGAAAAGTATTTATCATTACACGTACTTTGTTGCTGCTATGGCAGGAGTTCTGGAGCGTTTAAAGCGGCCTTGGCAGAAGAGGCCAAGAACGGAGCATCGTGTGTTTCCCAAGCTAAGACTCGACCTGCAGGCCCTGGAGCTGGAGACTGCCAAAGAGATCCTTTGTGAGGTCTTTGGAGTCGTGCCTGGGGACGTGGAGGAGATGATCCGGCAACGCATTGCGGAGCAGGAAGCATCATAATTTTGCTTTTTTGGAAAATCTCCTCTCCTAGCAAATCTGAAATATTTGCGACCTCCAAGGGATTAGCATGATTCTCGGCATATCTGGCAGCCCGCGCAGGATGGCTACGGAGTACATTCTTGGCGAGGCTCTGACGATGCTGGAGGAGAGGGGCTTCCAGACAGAGCAGTTCAGCGTTCGCGGCAAGAGCATCAGCCCCTGCAAGCACTGCGACTTTTGCCTGAAAAACGCGAAGTGCGTCATAAAGGACGATATGTTCCAGCTCTATCCCCTTATAGAGAAGGCTCAGGGCTTTGTCATCGCCACGCCGGTCTACAACGGCAGCATGAGTGCGCAGACCAAGATCGTAATAGATCGGACCAGGGCCTCACTGGCCGCAGATCCCAAAGTGCTGCGTAGAAAGCCAGGCATGGCCATCGCCATTGGCGGCGACCGCATGGGTGGTCAGGAGCTGGCACTCCAGCAGATTCACTCATTCTACATACACAACGGCATGATTCCCGTGAGCGGCGGTTTTTTCGGCGCCAACTTAGGTGCTACCTTCTGGTCCAAGGATACCCTGGAGGACGCAAAAAAGGATGAAGAAGGATTGAGGACCCTGCGAAAAACGGTGCGCAGGTTCGCTGAGGTCCTTGCGTCGCTGGAAAAGGCGGATAGCAAGGAAAAATAATTATCCTGCAAAGGCCAAATCAGTACCATGGCGAAGGTTGGTGCGAAGAAGAAGATCGCGTGGGGTATTACCGGCAGCGGCGACCGTATCGCGGAGACTGTCGAGGTCATGACGGAGCTGCAAAAAGCATACGATGATGTGGTGGATGTGCGCGTCTTCGTCTCCAAGGCAGGAGAGCAGGTCATCAAATACTACAAGCTCTTCAACACCCTGGAGAAGAACTTCGACAAGGTCTGGGTGGAGATCAATGCCAACTCTCCCTTCCTGGCCGGCCAGCTGCAGGTGAGGCGCTACGAGTTCCTGCTGCTGGCTCCCGCCACGTCCAATACTGTGGCCAAGATTGCTCTAGGACTGGCAGACTCTCTGCTCTCCAACGCCGCAATTATGTCTCAGAAGGCCTTTGTCCCGACATACATCATGCCCTGCGACTACAAGCCGGGGATCCTTACCACAATCCTCCCCGACGGCAGCAAGATGAAGCTGCGCATAAGACGGGAAGATGCAGAGCATGTGGAGCGGCTGCGTCAGATGGAGGACGTCTTTGTGATCGAGACTCCCCAGGAGATTCCTGCAATCTTCGAGAAATACTTCCCCCGCGGCTAAGTCGGCTCTCACCGATCAGTTGGGGTTCCCGTCTATCCTCAGCGATGGAGTGATCTTTAGGATGATCGGGCCGGTTCATCGCCAGCATAAGTCCTTTCCATCTGGGAGTCGGATATTTGCAGCAAAATTCCAAAAATTCATGCTTACTGTAGCTCTCCATTTCCAGAGCAGAAGAATCCATCCTCAAAGCATTTTTTTTGTCTGCTCGATCATATATTCATGGGCCACAGCTCTCTCGAAAGGATTTAGTACTTATGAATCTATCGTCAACTTAACACGGGATTAGTGAAAAGTAATACTGGGGTTTCCATGAAAGACGTAGGCATACTTGTGCTCGGGCACGGATCCAGCCTGCCCTACAACCGAGAGCTTGTGGAATCGCTGGCCCAGATGATCAGCAAGAATCATTCCGGTCCTGTTAGAACTGCTTATCTCAATATGAACCAGCCAGACATTCCGGAGGGGCTGGAGAGCTTTGCAGGCACCAGGGTGAAAAAGATCGTGGCCCTGCCGCTCTTTCTGGCCCACGGGGTTCATACCCGTCAAGATATACCAAAGGAACTGGGTGTGGATGAAAAGAGGCGCAGGGGTATGTTGAAGATTGGGGGCGAAGAGGTGGAGGTCATCTGTGCTGAGCCCCTGGGCGTGGACGAATGCATTGCAGCTCTGGCTTGCAGGCGGGCAGAAGAAGCCCTAAGGTAGCGGTGCTGGACACCATCCACGGTGCCCCGACCATAGCCTGCAAGATGGTCGAATCCGGCATTGAGGCAGAGGCCCTGGAGGTGTATCATCACGCACCTAGCATAGCGAGTTTCGATCTTGTGGTGGCCCCTGTACACCTTTCCCCAAGTAATCCAGTCTTGGTCGAGGCCAGGCGATTGGGAAAGAAGATCATCACTCATCATCAAGCCGTGGGCGAGCTGCTGGGGCAGCGCTTGAATCTTGGCGGTATAGAGGTCTTTGAGGTTACAGGAACCCATAGCAAGACCTCGACAGCGCTGCTGCTCGCCAAGATGCTCTCCAGTCAAAAGAAAGTCGTATCCCACACCACCCGTGGCCTCGAGCTCTGGCGCGGAGGCGAAACATCACTGCTTCGCAAGGGCCTCAGCATCACTCCTGCCAATGAGATACCCGCAGCGGCAGAGGCTGAGGCTCAGGGGGCAGATGCCCTGATCTCCGAGGTCTCCCTGGGAGGCACAGGGCTGGCGGAATTTGGGATAATAACCAGCCTTTCCGGAGACTATCGTATTGGCGGAGGGACGAAGTGGGCGAGCAGTGCCAAACTGCAGATGGTCTCCCTGGCCAAGGAGGGCGCTAGGCTTGTAGCCAACACCGATGCCTGCCTCTCGCCGGATATCTCGTTTGGCATGAAGGGCGTTTCAGTCGAACCAGACAGAGTGATCTTCGGAAAAGAGGAGCAGTCCCTGGCTCTGGGCGAGGACCTCGACTTTCCCAGCTACCAGACCGCCCTTGCGGGATCAGCGGCCACAGCGCACGCTGTCGGGATTTCCCTGGAGGAGATCGCTGAAGCGCTGCAGGGGTTTGACGGATTTTCCGGACGTATGAAGGTCCTTCGCAGCAAAGGCCTCACCATTTTCGACAGCTCTAACTCAGGGCTCAAGGTCGGAGATGTGAGACTGGCCCTGGACCGGGCCTGCAAAGGCAGGCTCGCCGTCGTCGTGGGAGAGGAATCGGAAACGGTATGCGAGGGAATGAACATTCCTGCCCTGGTGGACCTTCTCCGGCTGCGCCGGGCAGAGATCGAGTTTATGATTCTTGTGGGCGAGCGGCTGAGACCCTGGGCAGAAGAGCTAAAGGCCGTTACCGCTCCTGATCTGGCATCGGGCTTTGAGCTGGCCCGGGCATTGGCCTGCTCCACTGGCCTTGATCGTCTGCTCCTGTGCGTGAAATGTTTCAGGTGATTTGATGGCTAGCAATGTACAAAACTTGACAATAATTCATCCCAGACCGAGCTCCATCGTGGCCGCTCTCTACACCCTGCGCGACCTTGGTGCAGAGGTGGTCATACTCCACGGCCCGAGCGGGTGCTGCTTCAAGCATGCCCGGCTCTTGGAGGAGGATGGAGTGCGGGTGCTGACCACTGCCCTGGACGAAGCTGGCTTCGTCTTCGGAGGCCAGCAGTCCTTGACAAGGCTCCTGAAGAGGGCCAAGGAGATGTTCGATCCCAAGCTCATGGCAGTCTCGGGAACCTGCAGCAGTATGATCATCGGCGAGGATCTGCATCAGGCAGTCCTGAACGCTGATCTTGGAATAC
>CAZPUO010000077.1:0-10836 GCA_964589745.1 uncultured Methanotrichaceae archaeon | reverse complement strand
TGGGGACGCTCTTCAGAGCTTCCTGGCTGGTCAGAATTATGGTGGGGATATTTATAAGCCCTAGAATTATGGAGCCTGACAGGAGGGAAACCCCGAAGATGGTCACCAGAAAGGCAAGGCCGAAGAGTCCAAAGACCACTGAAGGAACGCCATTCAGGCAGCTCACGGCGATGGTGATCAGGCGGTTGAGCTTTTGGCTCCTGGAATATTCATGCAGGTAAATGGCCGCTCCGATGCCCAGCGGAGAGGAGACGATCATAGCGCCGAGGACCATCCACAGTGACCCAATTATGGCTGTGCTGATTCCGCCTGCCTGCCCGAGCCTTCTGTGAGGCGTGGTCAGGAACTCCCAATTTATCACCCAGATTCCTTTGTATATTATTATGAATAAAATGCCGCCCAGGAGGATAAGTGATAGCACGGCCGATAATCTGATGGCCAGGAATACAAGAGCCTCTCTCCCCCTGGCGCCATAACCATAGACGATATTAAGAGAGTCCTTAATGTTCAACAAGCTGGCGATAAAGACCATCAAAGGAAGAATAAACACATACCCAAAGGAGGCTCCCATTCCCAAAGGTCTCTTGATGATAAAACCTGGATGAAGAACGTTAGAAAATATCAGGAAAAGAACGGCCAGGCAGAAAATGAGGCCCAGGCCCATGAAGGGCGCGGACTTCCTCGAAACTACCTTAGAGGTCAAAAAAGATACGAGAATTAGCAAAGGATTGATCAGCAGGCAGGCTTCCCAAATAGGCAGCAGCGTGCTCAGATCGGGCTGCAGGATTAGGCATGCCCCCGAGGACACGAATAGAAATGAGGCTATTACAAAGGAAGCAGCTAAGTCAGGCCTGATCTTCAATCAATATCCTCCGAATTTCTTTCTTATTCGCTCCCGGGTCAGATCGGCAATCAGGCTGAGAACGGATACAACGATGAGAAGAATGAACCCCACGGCAAAAAGGACGTGATAGTGCATAGAACCCCTGGCTACCTCACCCATCTCACCGGCTATGACTGAGGTGAAGGTGGCCCCCTGATCGAAGATATTGTAGATAGGAGAAGGCAGTCGGGCTACATTTCCCACCACAAGGAGAACCGCCATGGTCTCACCGATTATGCTTCCGATGTTTAGAAGGACGGCGGCAGTTATGCCGGATGATGCTGCCGGTATGGTCACATGCCTCAAAGTCTGCCACTTATTGGCCCCCATGGCCAGGGAGCCTTCTTTGAACTCGCTCGGCACTGCCCTCAGAGCATCCTCGCAGATGGTGGTGAGATAGGGAATGAACATTATGCCCAGCAGTATGGATCCGGCGAGGATTGATCTCCCAGTGAGCATATCAAAGCTATCTTGCAGGTAGGACACCAAGACGATCACTCCCAGAAATCCATAGACTATGGAAGGAACGCCTGCCAGCAGCTCGATGGCAGGCTTCAATACCGCCTTGCTCTTTGGGCCTGCCAGCTCTGCCAGGTAGATGGCCAGAGGAAATCCTATGATAATATTGATGAAAAGCGCCAGAAGGGTGATGATGAGGGATGTGGCTATAAGGGGCAAAAGGCCGTAGATATCTCCAGCAGGATGCCATTTTTGGCCGAAAAGCAGCGAAAAAATGCCCAATTCGGCGAACGCTTGAAGGCTTTCACTGATGAGATAATAGAAGATTAGGAGCGTAATGAAGATGGAGGCGATGGCAGATACAAACAACAACGCCTCTATGGACCATTCTCCATATTTACGAGGCACCTTTAGCCTTGGCCGATCCATGCAATAAGGGAAAACACATTCGCGGTTAAAGCCCTTGCCTATATGATCTATATAGAGAATATACCATATCAGGATTTTATAGAGAGATCTTTTTGCAGATAATTCAGGAGCTAATACGGCTGAGGATCTCCTCCGGCTCGTAGCGCACCCGAATGGTACGACTTCTGCCCCGCTCGCCTGCGCCGCTGTAATCGGTATCGATAAGCCTGACGGCATCCAGCTTGTTGAGAATCTCGTGGAAGCGGGTGTATCCTATGCCCGTCATCTCATGAAAGCGGCTGAATAGCTCGCCAGCGCGGCAGCTTTTTTGCGTTGCAGCCAGCCGCAGCACCTTCACTTCATCTTCTTTCAGAGATTTCAGTGCGTAGGTGAGATGAACCAGTCGAGAGCGCCCGTAGGAGCTCTCCACATCCTGAACGGAGACGGTTTTAGAGGCGCGCTTCTCCGCGGAGAGCCCGGATCTCTTGAGAAGATCGATCCCTACCCTCAGGTCCCCGGACTTATCTGTATAATCTACCACCGTGTCCAGGACATCTTCTGCCATCACACCGGGATAGAAGCCCAGCTGCACCCTCCGAAACAAGATATCTCGAAGCTCCTCCCGAGTGTAAAGGGGAAAGACCACCTCTTCCGGCTGAAAGACGGAAACTACCCTGGGATCCAGGACGTAGTTCAGGGTGGGCTCACTCAATATGCCTATCACGCCCATCCTGGCGCCAGGACAGGTCTCATGGGCCCGCAGAAGAGAGTATAAAACGTGGTCAACCTCTTTCTCGTGGAAGAGATAGTTTATATCGTCCAAAGCGACGATCAGAACCTGATCCTTCTCGGCGGAGGACTGCGCCACCTTCTCGAAGATGCGCTTGAAGGATATGCCGCTGGAGGGGGGTGCGTGCCCGGAGATTTTCTTGTAGAGCTGGTAGAAGACTGCGTATCTGGTGGAGTCCATCTGGCAGTTGACGTGCACTGGAACGACTTTGGAGGAGTGGGCCTCAATCTCCTCAAAGAGCTTGAGGATGGCTGTAGTCTTTCCCGTGCCCGGTGGGCCAAGGCATAGAGCGTTTACCGGCCTGGCACCCTGTAAGGCGGGCCGAACGCAGAACTTCAGGCTGTTCATCTGCGCTTCGCGGTGGAGGAAATGCTCTGGCAGGTAGTCGAGCTCGAAGAGATCTCTGTCCTTGAAGAGCGTCTCCTCCCAGAGGAGCATATCAGGCTTCTTGGCTTTCTCGGGGCTCACTAGTTCAGTATATTTTGTATTTCCTTATTCAATATGGCGCTCACCAAAGCACCATCCGCTTTACCCCTCAGCTCCTTCATCACCAGACCCATGAGAGGACCTGCTGCCCTCTCGCCTTTAGCCTTGACCAGATCCGCCTTGCTGGCCACCACGGCCTTCACCACTGCCGTAACGCCCGCCTCATCCACGCCTGCCAAGCCTGCAACCTTGGCCGCATCAGCAGCGCTCATTTCTGGATTCTTCGCCAGAACGCGCAGCAGCTCCACCAGGCCCTCCTTGGCGATCTTGCCGCGGGCAACTAAAGCGAAGCTGTCCCTGAAATGCTGATCTGTCAGTTGAGAGACGGACACGCCTTCCCTGGCCAGCTCGATGGGAATGGTCTCCAGGGCCCGGACCACGACGGATGCGGGAACTTTATACTGGGCTACGGTCTCTTCAAAGAGCTGGTAGTTGGGCGACGCCGCCATAACCCGAGCCTGCTCCGAATTGAGACCGTACTGTTGCTCGAAGCGGTTCGCCCGTGCGGCAAATAGCTCAGGAAGCTGGAGCTGATCTAGCATAGCATCGGTGATCACCACCGGGGGCACATCAGTCTCCGGATACATCCTGGCTGAACCGGGCAGGGGCCGCATGTACTCCGAGCAGCCGTCCGGCAGGGCTCGCCGCGTCTCCTCGGGCACACAGGTCAAGGCCTCCTTGGCTCGAACCAGCACTGCCCCAAGCGCCTTCTCAGCCCTTTCCTTTGGGCCTGTTACCATGACCATGCAGTCGCCTTCTCCTGCGGCAAGCAGGCCACGCACTGCCTCCACCTCTTCTTTGGTCACGCCATAGGCCGGAAGCTCGTCAGTATGGAAGATGCCACCCACTCCGGCGCGCTTGGCTCTGTCGGACAGCTCCGTGCCCAGGCGACGGCCGGGCTGAACCTCCATTCCCACCAGGCCATCGAAACCGATCAGAAGACAGGCTAAGATCACTCCACCGCTCTTGAGGGACTTGGCGATGACCTTCGAGCTCGTGGCGGAAAAGAGAAGGGTGACGTCCCAGATTTTATCATTCACGCCGGCCTTGCGGCGCATCAGCTCGTCCCGTACCTCCAGAAGCCGAACCTGCCGCAGTGCCTCAAACTCTACAATCTTGTCGATCAGGTTCAGGGCCTGAACGCCCTTCACCTCCACACGAGCTCCGCCTTTGATGGAGACGTTCACATCCTGTCGGATAGTGCCCAGTCCCCGCTTCACGCGCCCTGTGGAGCGCAGAATCATTCCCAGATACGAAGCGACCTCGCGGGCGTGCGCCGGTGAGACGATATCCGGAGACGTGCCAATTTCCACCAGCGGAATACCCAGCCGATCCAAAGAGAAGATGAGACTGTCGCCCTGGTCGTCGACGATGCGCGCCGCTTCCTCCTCCAGGCAGAGGATGCCGATGCCCACAGCTCCTTCCGCGGTATCGATGCTGCCCTTGGACCCGATGTAGGCCGTGCGCTGAAAACCGGAAGTGTTCGAGCCATCGATCACCATCTTGCGCATGGTCTGGACCTCGTCCACTATCTTCATGTTGAGCAGACGGGCGATTACCAGCGAAATCTCCAGAGCTTCAGGATTTATCTCTCGGGGGGGTTCCTCGTCCGCCTCGACCAAGCAGGTTGTGTCGTATGACTTGTATAGAAACTTGCGCGATACCAGGACCTCTTCCAGAGCCGCACGATCGATCTCCCCCAGCTCGCTTCTCGAGGGCCGGAGGTACCGGAAGAACTCGAAGTTGGACTCCTCCACTTCTCGGTGCTTGGTGGGGCAGCCGCAGAAGAGCTTGCTAGCGGTGTCGAGCTGCTGGTGAATCTCGATGCCGCATACCAGGCCCAGGGCGCGGTAGTCTAGCCCCATTGAGTCTTCGTTTGCCATCGATCACCGCTCAGAGACCGCGGGAGGTTTAACTCTTTTGACTGCCTCTCTTATATCCTCGGCCTTGACCGTCTTCCTCTTGGCATGATTGGCCCAGCCAACTGCTTCGCGGGCCACTTCTAAGCCATAGCTCTCCAGGACCTCTGCCAGCGCATCCCTCGCGCCTTCGCTTACCCTCTTCGCCCCCGCCTCGCGGATGAGCCTGCTCACTGGGGCAACAGGAAGTATCGGCATTCGTCTTTCACCTCATAAATCCGGATTTTGCAGCTGGATGAGCCAGAAGAGCGACCCGTCCGGATCTGCAAGCCCGAATAGGCATTTTATGGACTTGTAATTGCATATATAATTTTTTGTAGCGCAAAGATCTGGATTATTATGAAGATTCATCATAATTTGCCCAGACATAGATTTTTTATTTCAGATGGAATGCTTTATCGGATTTTTTGAAAATCCTGACAAGAATATCGAGCTATTCGATCTGCAAACTCTTCTAAAGGGGCAAATCAAAGAACGTGGATGGGAAATGTTATTATGTTGCGGCAACACCAAGATAGAGGGTGGAGCGGAAAAGATGAGCAAATTCGCGTGCAAGGCAATAATTTATAAAGATTTGGAAGATGTTTATGGCCCGTGCGGATGCGGCATGGACATGGCCATCCTGCCTGTGCTACTTCCCAGACACTGGCTGGTGGAGGAGCGACCGCCGGAGGTAGAGGACCACGAGTTCGGCAAAGGCTTCGATTTCAGAAGGGTTTCAGGCTTCAGCTGCAATAAAGTATTCGAGCATGAGATGGATGGCATGGAGTACATGGCCAACTTCTCCTGCTGCAGGGAATGCGCCGAAAGGGCGGTCGAGTGCGGATATGCCGTCTGGGCGGAGAAATCCTATCCCATGGTGTTGCGCTAATATTTAATGCAAAGTTAATATTTTAATTTGAATTATATCAGAGGAATTCATTTGAAGTACAGAATATATTCTACCAATTCCTGCCCCAAATGCGAACAGCTTAAAAAAGCACTGGCGAAGGCAGGAATTTCCTTCGAGAACCTGGACATGACCACCCCTGAGGCGCTCACGGAGCTGCGCATCAGCGGCGTGTTCACGCTTTCTGCGCCCGTGCTTCAGGTGGAGGAGAAGTTCTACACTGTCGAGGATCTCTTCCAGGGCGAGAGACTGCTGGACCTGGCAGCAATCCTCAAAGGTTAGAATTCCCTGCCCTTCACTCTGCGGATATCGAAGACCGCCGTGCTGGCCACGTGCATCACAGCGAAGGTGCCTGCCTGGATAGGGTCCGTCACCACCAGATCAGCCTGCCCGGGAACTGACCCTGCCATCTTCAGAGCTATGACCGGTATGCCCTCCATCTGAATCTTTTTCACCTCCTCGGTGATGCGCCCGCCCATGAGCGCGCCTGCCAGGACGAGGATAGATGCACGGGGCAATCGGCTCACGGCGCTGACCGCATCGGCAATGGCGGCTTCGCCTACGAGAGGGATGGTGTCCACGCTGATGCGCTCTCCTCTCAGGTTATGCCGGTCTGCCTCGTTGACGGCGCCAACAGCGACCTGGGCCACCTGGGCACCTCCTCCTATGATGATAACTCTGGAGCCGTAGATCTTTTCAAAGGTCAGATGAATGGAGACATCGAAGATGGAATCCAGTGACTTCAGCTCCGCCACCATCTCGTCCACACTGCCAAGCCCATCGATCTCCATGTAGACCGATGCCTTGCCTTGGTTCACGCCGTGCTCCACCACAAATTGCTGGGTATAGACGATGTTGCCTCCTCTTTTTGCCACCACGCCTGCGATATCGCGCAGCATTCCCGGGCGGTCCAGGCAAATCACATTTATCGCTGTGCTCATATCTCGCCTCACTCTCTTTAGCCAATGATCACTGGCAAACTTTAATATTACGAGTGATTACTCCCTGGCGATGGAATTTTGTCCCCAGTGCAAGAGCATGATGGTGCCAAAAAATGGCATGATGGTTTGCCGGAAATGCGGTCACAAGATGCCGAAAGCCGCTGGCGAGGCCATGGTGAGCAAGACATTGCAGCTCGACCGCGTGGTACCCGTCCTGGAGCAGGAGTCCGCAGGACTTCCCACCACCAATGCCAGGTGTCCCGATTGCGGCAACAATGTCGCCTACTGGTGGCTGCGCCAACTGCGCTCTGCTGATGAAAGCGAAGTTCGCTTCTTCCGTTGCACCAAATGCAACAAAACCTGGCGTGAGTACGACTAGGCATCAACTATATCAAATATTAAATTATCCTCTTCCAGGAGGCTCAAGGAATGTTCAAGGCAGTAATCAACGCAGAAACTCTGCGCGATGCGATCGACTCAGTCTCTTCTCTGGTGGATGAGGTTAAGTTCTCCATATCGGAGAAGGGTTTGGAACTGAAGGCCGTAGACCCAGCGAACGTGGCCATGGTATCGCTCAAGATCGGCGCGGAAGCTTTCGAATTCTTCAAGGCCGACCAGGGTGAAATAGGCGTAGACCTGGTCAGACTTAGCGATGTCCTGAGCATGGCCGACAAGGGCGAGAATGTCCAACTGGAGCTGGATGAAGAGAGCCATAAGCTGAAAATAGGCGTAGGGTCTCTGTCCTACACTTTAAGCCTGATCGATCCCACGGCGATCCGAAAGGAGCCGCGCATCCCTGAGCTGGATCTTCCAGCGCACGTGACTCTGCCGGGCGTGGAGCTGCGGCGAGCCGTTAAAGCTGCTGAGAAGGTCAGCGATCACGTGATCCTTGGCGTCTCAGACGAAGGGTTCTACATGGAAGCCAAAGGAGATATAGACTCCCTCAAGCTCAAGATCCCCAGCACAGAACTGCTGGGCATGAAGCCAGGCGAGGCCAGATCGCTCTTCTCGCTGGACTATCTGGAAGACATGTCCAAGTCCATCGGCAAGGCGGGCGAAGTCACCCTGGAAATGGGCATAGACTACCCTCTGAGGGTGAACTTCAAGCTTGGCCAATCCGTGGAGATCAACTACCTGCTGGCTCCACGTATTGAGCAGGAATGAAGATATCCGATTACCCTTTTACCCAAGAAGCGGCCGAACGCGTGCGACGCTTGGGCTACTCACTGGAGAGCCTGCTCGAAAAAACCTCTTTTAAATCTGTGCGCGGCCGCGCAGCGGAGCGGGTGCAGGGAGCCATAGCCGGCTCAATTCCGGAGAGCCAGGCAAACACAGACGCCGAGCATCTGGCAGAGCTGCTCTCTTATCCCCTGGCCAGAGTTATGGTCTCCTGTCTGGACGATTCCATTCTCCTGCGACGTTATGCCCTGGCGGAGGCCAAGCTGGCCTTCAAGAGAATGCAAAATGAAAAGCAAGAACTGATTTTGCTGGCCAATGACCTGGGGCTCCATCCTCAGGGGTCCGGGCCATGGAAGCTGTACTTCGCCGAGTACATCCGGGCAGCACACAGGATGCATAGTCCAAAATGGAAGCTGGTGAACAGGGACCTCCAGGAGGGCTACCTCACCGTGACTGAGGAGGAGCTGAAGCGTCTTCTGGAGGAAGCGGTAAGGGAACGGGTTCAGAAGGGTCTTCCTCTACAGTTGGAGAAGGCGGTTTGTGCAAAGCTTGAGGATTACTTGGCTCCCCTGCGGGGAGAGTTGGAGATCGTAAAAGCCCGCCAGAAGGTGGATCTGGGAAAGGTCGAGGAGGGGGCCTTTCCACCCTGCATCAAAACGATGCTATCCGAGGTAGCTAGGGGCGCAAACCTGGCACATTCCGCGCGATTTGCCCTGGTGAGCTTCCTATTGCAGATCAGCATGCCCGCAGAGGAGGTCATCCGGCTCTTCAATACCAGCCCGGATTTTGAGGAAGAGAGGACCAGGTACCAGGTGGAGCACATCGCCGGCGCCAGTGGAACTCAGTACAAACCGCCATCGTGTGCTACAATGGCCACCTACGGCAACTGCCCGGGTGAGGACGAGCTATGTCGGAGGATTCGTCACCCGCTCAGCTACTACGAACGGAGGATTAAAGCCTACGCGCCATCCAAGCCTTCTCCAGAGCAGAAATGAAGGATTTCAATACCGGATTTTTCAGCTTTTCAGAATTGGTCAGAAAGAGAACCTTGTCCTCCGTCAGGGCCCGGAAGCCCAGGCCCGCCTGCTCTGCAGCCGCCCGCTCGCCAAAGCCCAGATCGGCCTGGCCCGAAGCCACAGCTGCGGCTACAGCGGAATGGGTCCTGGCTACACGCACGTACTTCGGATCAGAGATGCCAATATCCTTTAGGATTCGATCGAAAAGCGTCTTCATCGCCGAATCCTTCTGCCAGCCCACCGCGCGCGCGTGGTCGATGTCCCCCAGCATTCTTTCGTTCCGGAAGATCAAACCAAGCTCTCGGGAAAAGCCCTGCAGAACTGTTATTCCATCCGTTTGCCTTAGCGGACCGGAGACGACTGCCAGGTCTGCCAGTCCGTCCTGCAGAAAGATCCTTCCCGGAACCGTGCCGTTGTTTAGCAGCCTTACCTGGTAGGACAGGGTTTCGGTCAGATCTTCCAAAAGCAGGGAGTTCTCGCCCGCCACGATCAGATCGGGAGACTTCAGCTCTCCGAAAGGGAGCACCTCGACTGCATCCCCCTTTTCCAGAAACTCAACGTCCGCAGGAATCTCGATGACGCCATCGGCATTGGCAAGGGTGGTGATGGATCCGCTGCCTTTGTCCGCGGGATAGACCAGTTCCCCGGAAACGCTCACGGCCAACATTTGCTGGCGACTTTCGGATCGCACTGGCATAGCCAGCCTTCCTGACAATTTTTTTACCTCGGATTTCAGACCCAGAGACTTTTGAATGGCAGGAGCAGCCAGAAGGTTGAAGACTATCAGAGCGCTTGCCGGATAGCCGGGCAGTCCCAGGCAGGGCGTGCCGTCGATCAGGCCGAATATGGTGGGTTTGCCGGGCTTCAGGTTCACGCCGTGAAATAGCGTTTCACCTATTTCATCCAATACCTGGTAGATCATATCGCCAACCCCCGCAGAGGTGCTGCCGCTCACCAGGATCAGGCCGCACTCGCCGGCCATCTTTCGCAGAGCTTTAGACATCTCGTCCTTGTTATCGGGAAGGATGCCGTACCGGATGGCCATCGCTTTACACTCTTCAACGGCAGACGCAATGGAGTAGGAATTTATATCGTAGATTTGTCCTGGACCCAGAAGGCAGCCGGGTGGAACAAGCTCGTTGCCGGTGGAAGCCACACCCACCCGCAGGCTCCTGACTTTGACCTTTTCCCGGCCAAGCGCAGCCAGCACGCCCAGCTCGCGCGCCATCAGTCTCGTTCCCGGAAAGAGGACAGCTTCACCAAGGGCGATGTCGCTGCCCGCAGCCTGCACATTCTCGCCGGCATGGACAGGCCTGCGAATCAAGACCTCATCGCCTTCGGGCTGGGAATACTCGATCATGACCACTGCATCTGCCCCGGCGGGCATCATGCAGCCGGTGGAGACCTCAGCGGCCTCGCCCTTGGCAACCTGTACATCAGCTGACGCGCCCATGGAGACGCTGCCAATAATCCGCAGGCTCATTGGCCTATCCTCTCTGGAGAGAAGAGTGTCCTCGGCACGGACGGCGTAGCCATCCATAGAGGCGCGAGAAAAACCCGGAACGTCCGTGGCAGATATGACCTTTTCAGCCAGCAACGCTCCCGAGGCTTGTTCCAGGGGAACTGCCTCCGCCTCCGACCTAGGAGCATTGTCTAAAACTATCGATTTGGCCTCCTCCAGGGGGATGAGGCTGCGGAACTCCTTTTGCATACCACCAAACCTGGCAACAATGGATATAAATCAGGAGCACGCCGATCTCTGCCTGAGAAGGTGATCCGCCAAGACCAAAGCCACCATGGCCTCAGCCACGGGCACGATCCTGGGCGGAATGGCCGGATCGTGCCTTCCTCGGATCTCGATCTCGG
>CAZPUO010000076.1:0-10877 GCA_964589745.1 uncultured Methanotrichaceae archaeon | reverse complement strand
AGATTCACGTGAGACGGAAGCATGTTATCATGATATGTTCACTCTAGCTAAATAGAAATAAGCCATCTAATAGTATTTATAACTCGGTATTGACGACAGCCCCAATCTCGCGCGCGAAAACGGGCAACGGGCGCGTACGTCCCTTCAGATTTTCTTGCACAGAAAGCCTTAATCTAACGATATCAGAAACCTCCGGATTGTTCTTCGCTCGTCCTCAGGCTATCCTCCTCATCCTCGATTCGCTTCAGCTCCTTCATCTCCGATCTCCTCAGATCCTTGAGGATGGTCGAGAGCTGATCGATCAGCTCGACGCGCCGGATGACCTCTGCCTTGGAGGACATCTCAGACCACCACCATCTTCTCCGCTTTGACCTCTCTGGCAGGGAAGAATATCCTGGAGTGCCCGCAGGGCTCTCCGGGCTTGTGCCCTGCAGCGCAGGAGCAACTGGTGGGCACGGGTCACGTTGTACGCATCCCTCTTTTTGCTGTCTCGCACCAGATAGCATGCACAGCCCAAAAGTTGGTAATCGCTAGTTTAGCAATATTCTTATACTCATACTGATAACGCGCCTCTCTCCTCACGGAATGTGGAGGACTGGAGGCGTTTTCGATGAAATGGCTAATAGCTACAATGCTTCTTAGCTTGGCCCTGGTAGGCACGATATCTGGCGCTGAACACGCAGCAAGTAATTCCACTGGATGCGTTGGATGCAATTCAAGTTCAGCAAATGTGACCGAAAATCAATCAGAGACGTTCATATTCATTCAGGAAGGGTCCAGCGGCAGCTTTGTAAATGATAGCTCAGGCAACTACACCCTAACCATGAACGATGTTGTTCCCTATACCGTATTCTTTGCAGATCGCCCCGCACGAGATATTGGATTTGCACCGATGGATAAGTTTCTGGAAGGATTTAACTTCGGAATCAATAATCCCCCAAATGCCGCGATAATTCTCCCTGAAGAGAATGAAACATCGGACATGGTTGCAGTGGAACTATCCAAACCACAATATAACAATACTACTTGGACGCTGACATATAAGGCCAAGCAGCTCAAGGAGTTTTCGTTCGAATCCACATGGTTCCAGGATCATACGAGTGAGGTTGACCCTGCTATTCCAGAAAAATTTGGCAGGATTGTTCTGGTAATCGATGACTGCCCGTGTGTACCAGTGTATTCCGGCGGATGCCACTCAAATTGTCGAAACAGTTGCTGGAAAGGGTGGAAACTCTGCGTCCCATGTGGAGGATGTTGCGGGCCACAATATTGTGAACCCTAATAGATCCTAATAAATGCATACAATTTGCAGCTATACTCTCTTTTTTCGAATCCAATAAAACTATTCAGAATATCATTAATATCTTCTTGGGCCTGATCCTCGTTACCTCTGCGCTTGTAGCATCATCTTTAATTATTAACAAATCTATCACAGACATTTGGAGGAGGAAAATGCGACATGCGCTTTCTATGAAATGGCTAATAGCTGCAATGCTTCTTAGCCTGGTACTGGTAGGCATTGTATCTGGCGCAGAGCTAGCAGCAAATAAATCTAGTGGATGCGTTGGATGCGATTCAAGCTCAGCAAGTGTGACAGAAAATCAATCAGAGACGTTCATATTCATTCAGGAAGGGTCCAGCGGAAGCTTTGTAAATGACGGCTCAGGCAACTACACACTGACCATGACCGATGTAGTTCCCTATACCGTGGGCTTTGCAGATCGACCTGCACGGGATGTCGGATTTGCACCGGTGGATGAATTCCTCAAAGGATTTAACTTCGGAATCGATAATCCCCCTAATGCCGCAATAATTCTCCCTGATGAGAATGAAACATCGGACATGGTGGTAGTGGAGCTGACAAATCCACAATATAACAATACAACCAAGGCTCTTACATACAAGGCCAGGCAACTCAAGGAGTTTTCATTCAAATCTGGATGGTTCCAGGATCATCTGAGCGATGTTGACCCTGCTATTCCGGAAAAATTTGGCAGGGTCGATCTGGTAATCGATAACATGTTGCCGCGTATCTGTGGATGCCAAACCGTACCGCCACCTGAATGTCCTACCACAGGATGCCGACACTACTGCTGGAGCTGGAAGCATTTCACTTGCATAGCATGTGGTGAATGCTGTCCGACATCGGTTTGTGAGGGAAATCGATGATTTAATCAAAAGGAGGAAAGAAATTATGCAACCAAAGTGGTATATCATTCTAATCCTGGCAACAGTTCTAGTAGGCACGGTATCTGGCTCTGAACATTCAGCAAATAATTCCAGCGAGTGCGTCGGATGCGATTCAGGTTCGGCAAATATGACCGAAAATAAATCAGAGACGTTCATATTCATTCAGGAAGCATCCAGTGGCAGCTTTGTAAAAGACAGCTCAGGCAACTACACCCTGACCATGATAGACGTTGTCCCCTATACCGCAGGCTTTGCAGATCGTCCCGGACGAGATGTCGGATTTAAACCGATGGATAAGTTTCTGAAAGGATTTAACTTCGGAATCCATAATCCCCCTAATGCCGCGATAATTCTCCCCGATGAAAATGATACATCGGACATGGTGGTAGTAGAGCTAACAAATCCTCAATATAACACTACAACTAAGACATTGATATACGCGGCAAAGCACCTTAAAAATTATTCATTTAGAGCTGCATGGTTCCAGGATCATTTAAGCGACGTTGATCCTGCTATCCCGGAGAGATTTGGTAACATCATTCTGGTAATCGATAGCGGCTTGTGTGAGTGTACCCCAGTCAATTTTGAGTCATGCAAAACATGGTGCCGAAACACTTGCTGGAGCTGGAAACTTTTTGAATGTGTGCCATGCGGTGGATGTTGCTCGTATAGTAAGTGCTTTGGAGCCAAAAAATAACTTTTTTGACTATTTACCCAATCTCCGAAATGGGAAATTTACTTTTTGTGCCGCATTTTATATATACTCGAATCGTTCCTGTGTCTTACTCTAAAGCTCAACAGCTTAATGCTATCGATCAGATTTCTGATTATGATGGTAATCAGAAATTATATGTTCTCGACATGGAAGAAAGCACTATGAAATGTGCGACCTGGGGGTCTTATGCCCCGCCACATACGCTCTACTGCATGGCAGCATCATCTTTAATTATTAATTAATCCATAATGGAACATTTGGAGGGAAGAAGATCATGCAATCAAAATGGTATATCATCCTAGTCTTGGCGGCAGCCCTAGTGGGCATGGTATCTGGTGCTGGACTTGCAGCAAATAAATCTAGTGGATGCGTCGGATGCGATTCCAGTTCGGCAAATGTGACAGAAAACAAGACCGTTACACATATATTCATTCAGGAAGGAGCCGGTGGCAGCTATGTAAATGACGGCTCAGGCAACTACACCCTGACCATGACCGAGGTAGTTCCCTATACCGTAGGTTTTGCAGATCGCCCTTCACGGGATGTCGGATTTGCTCCGACGGATATGTTTCTGAAAGGATTTGACTTTGGAGCCAGCAATCCTCCCAATGCCGCAATAATACTTCCGGAAGAAAATGATACATCCGACATGGTGGTAGTGCTGCTGACCAAACCACAATATAACAATACAACCAAGACTCTTACATACAAGGCTAGGCAACTCAAGGAGTACTTATTCCGATCTGGATGGTTACAGGATCATATAAGCGAGGTTGATCCTAATATCCCAGAAAAGTTTGGCAGGGTCGTTCTGGTAATCGATGGCTGCCCGTGTATATATGTAGGTAGCCAATGCGCCACGACTTGCCGAAACGCCTGCTGGAAGTGGAAGCAGTTTAGTTGCATCCCATGCGGTGGATGTTGTGTAACAAATCCAAACTGGGGTTTATGCGGCCAGTCAGAAACCAGGCGGAAAACGCCCGAGCATCCAATTAAGCCACCCAAGACCCCCTAGATCCTTACTGGCATATATAACTTTCAGGCTTATTCTCTTTTTTCCGATCCCAATAACGCTATTCCGAATATTATAAATACCTTCTTAAGCCCAATACTCGAAACCTCTGTGCTCATTTGCGTCATCTATAATTATTAGCAAGTCTGTCATGGATATTTCGGAGGAAGAAAAATGCAACATGCGTTTTCGATGAAATGGCTAATAGCTACAATACTCCTTTGCCTGGCTCTAGCAGGCACGGTATCTGGCGCTGGACTTGCAGCAAATAAATCTAGTGAATGCGTCGGATGCGATTCAGGTTCGGCAAATATGACCGAAAATAAATCAGAGACGTTCATATTCATTCAGGAAGCATCCAGTGGCAGCTTTGTAAATGACGGCTCAGGCAACTACACCCTGACCATGAACGATGTGGTTCCCTATACAACATTCTTTGCAGATCGTCCTGGACGAGATGTCGGATTTGCACCGATGGATAAGTTTCTGAAAGGATTTAACTTCGGAATCAATAATCCCCCTAATGCCGCGATAATTCTCCCTGATGAAAATGAAACATCGGACATGGTGGTAGTGGAGCTGACAAATCCACAATATAATATTACTACTCAGACGCTGATGTATAAGGCTAGGCAACTCAAAGAGTATTCATTTGAATCTGTATGGTTCCGGGATCAGCTAAGCAAGGTTGATGCTTTTATTCCAGAAAAATTTGGCACAGTCGTTCTGATAATCGATGACTGTACCTGCTGGCCGTTTTCAAATTCTGGCTGCACTTCTTATTGCCGAAATGGTTGCTGGAGTCGGAAGCATTTCAGATGCGAGCCATGTGGTAGTTGCTGTGCGGCGAATAAATGCAGCGGTTGCGTGGGATGCTAGCACTTTCGTCTATTTTTTAATCAAACAAGAGTCGGTCGTCTACCGATAATGAGTTGCTGGGCATGAAAACAATGGCAAAAGACCTCGTTCGCCTAGATGTGCTTAGGTAGAGCCAATCGAATGCCTTCAACTCTTCTGTTGCGTGCGGTGAGCTACTGAAAAGTGCTAACGGGTGATTCAGCAAATGCTTGATGCCAAAATGAATCCCACGCATTCGATTCTTTTGGTATTTTCAGTAACATTCACCCACGACCAACTCTTCTTTGCCAGCAATCTAGGGCGAAGAGGATTTACTCAAGAAGGTAGACTACCTGAAATCGATAAGCATGTCTATAGGGCCCCTCAGCCTCCTGCTATTTTGCGAGCTTTATCCCTTTCGTCTCAGGAAACGTCCATATCCATATGCTTTGCAGAAGGGCAAATATTGCAGCAAGAAATATGCCGCTTCCCAAACCATAATAGGCTGCTATCAAAGCAACGGAAAAGGGCGCGAAAAGCTGCGCCCCCCTGGCCAGATTATAGGCTGAGGCCGTAGCTGTATTTCTGATGGCAGTGGGAAACATCTCGGAAAACAGGGAACCATATCCTCCGAAAAATCCTGATCCAAATCCGATCAGTAACATAAACCCTAATAAAATTGGATTATATGCTGCAACTAGACTCCACATCACAGTGATCATCGCTATGCCTAATGCCATTATGAGAGAATAGAGAGAAAGGGCCAGCCTTCTTCCAAGCCAGTCCGCTAAGAGGCCAAATGAGACATGACCGAATATAGCTCCTATATGAATTATAATTAGCCAGAGCGCAGACTTCGCCATGGAGAGTTGTCTCTGTTCCACGAGATAATCTGGCATCCAAGTAAAGGCAAGCCAGTAGGTTGACATGCCAAGAAAAGCTAGCATTAGGGATTGAACAAATATCTTTCTATATGATTTTGAGAACAGCAAGAAAAATTCGCCGGTCCAGGCCTCAAGTGATCTCGATCCCAACTCATTCCTATCCATCGATTTCTTCTTTTCAAGCCATAAATCGGACTCGCGGAGTCTTGTTCTGATCAATATAACAAACAGAGCCGGCAGAATCGAAATGAAAAAGCATAGCCTCCATCCTATTATAGGTGCAAGAAATCCGCCCACGATAGATGCCAGGATTACACCAATTGGAGCACCTGACTGCATGAATGCTCCATATCTACCACGAACTTTCGGTGGGAAGGTCTCGCTGATATAAGTCTGACCTATGGCCCATTCGCCACCTACGCCAAGACCGGTGATTACTCTAAATATAATTAAGGTTTCCAGGCTGGTAGTAATTCCGCATAGGAATGTTCCTATACAGTATATGAGAATAGTCCATTGAAGCACTGGCTTCCTTCCAAACCGATCTGACAAAAATCCAAAACCAATTCCTCCAAGGGCAGTTGCGAATAGCGAGGCTCCGAGAGGAATAGAGCTCTCTATTATAGAAAAATGAAGCTCAGCACCTAGTGGAATAATAAGAAATGTAAAAAGTATCAGATCATAGAAATCAAAAACCCATCCAGCCCAGCAAAGCGCAAATATACTGTAATGCTCACGTGAGGGCTTCTCATATTCGTTCAGATGCAGCCGTTCCATTTAACTCAAATTGTTAGTTAACGTATTTAAATCAGTCGTTTTTAACCAATTCGGGTATTTATAGAGCCAAAATCGTACATTTACTTACTCTGACGATACGAGACTTTGCATGGATTGTTGGAGATAGAGATAATGGCTACGCCGTCATCCTTTAGGACAAGCGATGGGGGTCGCACTTGGACGCGGCAAGGAAATGCCTCAACTGCCGCCGACAACAGAAACGCTTGGGCGGTTGGATTAAGACCTTCGGGAGTTGGTATCGTCGTTCTCAATACGAAGGATGGAGGTTGGGTATGGCAAAATCCGCCGCGTACCCGGCATGTAATTGAGTCGTATCGAACAGAGGAATATTAACGTCCTCTTGCTTGACAAGCAATGGAAGTTCTGTGCATCCAAGGATAACACCTTCGGTTCCATTGCCTGAGAGGCCATTTATTATTCCAATCGCCTTGTCTCTCGATGTCTGGTTGATATTCCCTCTTAATAGTTCTTTGTAGATGATATCATTTATAACCGTTATATTATTATCATCAGGAACTACGACTTCTATCCCGAATTTGTTGGATAATCTTCCTTTGTAGAAATTCTCTTTCATGGTATATTTTGTGCCAAGAAGTCCCACTCTTTTCAATCCCCTAGCTTTTATTTTTTTCCAAGTTATATCAATAATGTTCAGCAGCGGTATGCTGACGTTTTTCTGAACGGCGTCTGCGGTCTTATGCATAGTATTCGTGCATATCACTATACAATCTGCTCCTGATTTCTCCAATTTTTTTGCACAATCAACCATCATGTACGTCGCTTCACCCCATCTCCCTTCCGTTTGCATTTTTTCAATGGTGTCCATGTCAACGGAGTACATTATGTCATAGCCGAATGCAATCCTCCTTCTTGCTTGTTGACTTTTTCATTGATTATGCGGTAATATTCTGCTGTAGAATACCAGCTCATTCCACCAATTAGCCCAATTGTCTTCAGATAAGCTCCGGTTGTTTCATTCCCTTCGAATTTATGGCAATTACAGACTGATAATAATAATAAAATCAATATGCTCAATATTAAAGCAATTTTTTAATCATATGCATTTCTCTACTTGGAAATATTTGAATGTTTCGCGCAATAGCGTTAGATATAACTAGAGAGAATGTCCTGGAAACGACCATGACAAGAATGCGATCTGCCGATGGGTTGAGCTAGCTGGAAGTCGCTGCAGAGAGGTCACGGATTACTATTTAAACGAACTCCACCTAAATCGCGTCCAGATTGATGAGATCTGGTCGTACATTAAAAAGGAGAAGAATGTTACCGATAACGATTCTGATGAATGCGGTGTGTCTATTTGCTGACTGCGATGAAGACTGATACAAGATTGTTCATCAGTTACCATGAGGGTGACAGAACCAACCGACGCTGCTATCGACTTATTCCGAGACGTGGATAGAAGGAGGTCTATTCATTCTCCAATTCGTGTATTCACCTCTGATAACTGGGATTCTTTCGAGCCTGCCCATAGCTTTCACCAGAATAAGCGCAATCTGAACAACAAACTTTTAATTTTGGATCAGAGATGTGAATTGACGCTTCAAGGGATGATTCTGTGTTAAGAAACATGAAAGCCGTACTCGCAGTTCTCGGCAGCTGTGCGGCCATTTTCTGGCCTGGGGCTCTTGCTTTTGGTTTTCCTGGAGTAATGTCTCCGGTCTGGCAGGAGATGTTTCATGTCGGGCACGGTTCCACAGGAATTACCATCTTTTTCATGCTTGCGGCCGCGGGGATCTTCATGTTCCTTGTAGGGCGCTGGCAGGAACGTTACGGCACTAGGAAGATGGTCACCTTGGGTGTTATCCTCACATCCCTTGCCTCAGTCAACGTCGCTTATGCCTCATCCATTTATGCCGTCTACGCCTGGGCTTTTCTTAACGGCCTTGCAGCCTGCTTTGTCTACATACCGACCTTAAGCCTTGTACAATGGTGGTATCCAGAGAAGAAAGGATTGGTCTCAGGTATTGTCAGCACGGTCTATGGGCTGTCGGCTGCCATCATGTCACCCCTGTTCGGAAGGATGCTTGTTTCCATGGGATACGTTTCCATGAACCTCTCTATTGCAGCTTTAACTTTGGCGATCGGCCTGACAGGGGCCTACTTTGCCAGTGCGCCCGAATCGCTGGGAAAATCGGCTTTACATCCTAAAAGAACGAACCGATATTCTGAATAGAGACCTAAAAGCTTAGAGGGACTGAATGGGTCATCAGATAGATCTCTAACCGTGCAGGAGAGCCTGCACACCCGGAGCTTTTGGTATCTATGGATAACCTGGACTCTCGCTGGGGCGGCCGGGATCTCCATGACCATCCTCTCAACAGAATATGGGCTTTCCAGGGGATTTTCGCTTGAGTCGGCTATCCTCCTGCTGACCGCATTCAACCTCGCCAACGGAATGAGCCGTATTATAAGCGGGTACTCCTCTGACAGGGTCGGGCGAAACCGTATCATGAGCATAGCATTTATGACGGCAGGGCTTGCATATTTCATCCTTCCCTGGGTTGACAACATGGCAGCATGCGCCTTATTGACGGGTGTTGTGGGATTCTCTTTCGGCACTCTTTTTTCCGTCTCTGCTCCGTTGGTGGTCGATTGCTTCGGCCTAGAGCATTTCGGGGCCATATTTGGACTTACCTTCGCTGCCTATGGCTTCGTCGCTGGGCCTCTGGGACCCGCTCTCAGCGGCTTCGTGCTCGACGTTACCGGAGATAACTTCTTTCTGGTCTTTCTCTATTTGGGCATATTCAGCATGCTGTCCGGGTTTTGCATAAGGTTATTGTGCCGCAAAGATGAGCCCAGAGAATCTTGCAACTCCGCGAATGCTTCCTTTCTCTGGAATCTCCGCCAAGGTCCTGAATAACCTCTTCCCGTGGTGTGACCAATCCATAAATCGGCGTTCCTCGTGTCTTACTTAAAACAATGCCCACAGGTTCTGCACTTGAGGCATAGTCTCTCATTCAGGAGTCCGGGATGGTGCTGGTTGCAGCCCTATTTCTGGGTCATCAATCTCGGTTTCATGAATGCAGCTTACAAAGCCAAAACGGTCGCAGGTAGAGACTGTACATCATAAATTGACAAAAACGACAGATCGCAGCTGTCCTAATCCAGGTTTCTATTTTTTAATCAGATAAATATAATAATCCGGCGTAGCATATGCAACCCCAAGGTTTTTTAAGAGGATTACCCTTTGGGAGTTTGATGGGAATATGACTAAAAAATCATGTAGATATTTAGTGGCATTGATACTTCTCTGCTTCTGTATTGTGCCAATCCTTGCTGTATCGTCGGACGATTATTGGTCTCCGTGGGTGACTAAAACCACAACAAATTCTGCGACCATCAACTGGCGAGGAGAGAACGATGGTACAGGTTCGATAGACTATGCTACATCAAATTATTTTGATACTCATGATGGCTTCGAAAAGACAATAAAAACTACGAGCGCAGCGACGTATCAGCATGTCCAGCTCACCGGCCTTCAACCAGATACATCGTATACGTACAGGGTAAGACCTTCAGGCAGAGATGAATCATTTGACAAACGCACCTTCCGGACGATGCCGAAAAGCGGTCCATTCACCTTTATCGTAATCAGTGATCCCCAGAAAGGTCATAATTATAGCGAGAAGGAGCGTTTCAAGTACGTCGCAGACGCTATCGAAAAGGAGAAAAATATACAATTCATACTCATTGGTGGGGACTATAATGGACATGATAGCGTTTCACTTTGGCATCAATTTTTCGAAGTAGCCGACGGGATGCTCTCGAAATCTGCCATCTTTCCCACCATCGGAAACCATGAGTACCATAATTCCAGTGGTGGAGACAATCCGCCAACTGCCGCCAATAATTACCATTGGGCATTTGACGTGCCCCTGAACTATTCCTTTGACTGTTCTGGGGTTCGATTTGTCGTCTTAAACTCTCCGGATCCGAATAATGCAAATGGTGACGATCCGCATCCTTCCTTGGCCCTTGCAGAGAGTCAGGCGCCTTGGTTTCAACAGCAATTGGACAATAATTCTCTGCTAGGAATATTTACCATACATCACCACCCGATCTGGGATTATTACAATGCCTCAATGAATCCGGCTCTTGAACCCTGGGAAAAACTTTACCATGCTTACAATATTAGCGCAAATTTTGCGGGCCATACTCATAATTACCAGAGGTATCTAATAAAGGGGATTCCCTATTTCATTGTCGGCAATGCCGGGGGTAGGTGCGCTGACCTTACTGGAGATAACGTGCCCTCTGGTTACATGTTCGGTGTGACCAGGACATTGGGATACCTTAAGGTAACAGTTGATCCAGCAAATAATACAGCAACAGCGCAAGAGTGGATCGCAGCCACAGTCAAAGAAGATGACTCCAAGGAAAAACCTGACGTATATAAAACCCCGAGAATGATTGATAGCAC
>CAZPUO010000075.1:0-10959 GCA_964589745.1 uncultured Methanotrichaceae archaeon | reverse complement strand
GGCATATATACTGCGGCACTTTCTCCTCCTACCTGAAATCGATTTAAGGAACTCAGCACATGCCAAGCCCTATTTCCATTAATTATCGTTATATCTTAAATTATTTTCCAGTCTCATGAAAAGTTGTTCCGGCGAATTCAAACATGAAAAATGCCCGAAGCTCCTTTATCATGGAAATCTCCCAACCGCGAGAAGCGGCCTAAGGTTGCCCCTGGGTCTTCTTATGTAACAGGATTGGTCTTTCTTTTGACCTGTTAGATAAAATGCTGGTCTTATCAGGGCCCTGATGTTCTCAGTTCCCCCCCCGCGACCTCGGTTGCTGTTCGCTGGATGGCCTGGTGAACCTGAATTGATTGGCGGGACGCTGGACTGTCTCTGGAGAGATGTTATGTTCTTGAGCAATTTTTTTTCACATTCTTCTTCATCAGTAACATTTGGCCTTCCCTGAACTTTCTTCTCCAGCTCATACTCCCTGCCCACCATTAGCTTGAACTGATAGTCACTCAGGTGACGGCCGAGCCGGTTCCTGATAACCCAAAGCCTTTGTAAGATTCATTTTACATATCTGATTACATTTGCATCTTTATGTAAGTGAGTTTAAAAATTCATTTATTTAATATATGATATTAATACCAAAAATTATTAAAATATGAAATGCAAATGATTCAATTTACTATAGACTCCACGGATGTCGACCAGAGATTAGCTGCAATTGGTAAAGAACTGGAGAAGAATATTGACAACTGGGAAGCATGGGCTGCCAAGGCGGATATTTATGCTCCCTGGGGATCTATGAAGTCGCAGTTAGGTGTTGCGATAGGTCTTAGCAATAAATCCAGATAATGTACTTACCTGGATGACCAAAGGCAATGCTCTCGAAAAACTCGGAAAGCATGAAGAAGCAAAGGCAGCCTTTACCAGGGCCAAGGAGTTAAGCCACCATCGATCTCAGGATAGAGGCCGAAAAAATGGCAAAGATGTAAGATTAATCTCCAAGAAAATCCTTCAGTGTCTGGTCCTTTTGGTCCCATTCCATTGCTCTGACATTGCTTTTGGCTTCGGAATCGTGCACCTCCTGTTTTCCAAAGGCCGATAGATCACTGTCGTTTTTGAAGGGCTTCTTGCCAGTGAGATTCATGTTGGTTTCTATCTTCGACATGATCATGTTGGGATCTGTGCCGAAGTACTGTCGGACCCAGGCGTTGTACTGATCTACCAAGGCATTGTAGCTGGCCACATTCTGGCCTGCTTGGACTTGCTGATAGACCACCCCGAGCTGGAAGCTCAGGCGCACGCCCTCCAAAGTGGCCTGTTGTTCAGGAGTATATGCAGAGGCCAGAGATAGCCCGGCCGGGAGAATTAAGAAAATTATTAATAATGCCTTTCATAACATCACCTTTGAGCTTTGTATAGCATCTATTTTATCAACGATGCTCTCCGCATCCTATTGAGCCTTTCGATGGAGTCGTTGAGGGGAATAATTGCTTTTTCTTTGGCCGTGGCGAGGGTTCTATTGATTTTTCTATGGCATTTTCTTAAGTATTATGCAGAATGATATAGAACTTTCCTAAGCGCAAAAAAGAAGGTTATTCGACTCTCAGTTTTGATGTTAGAGTTGGTTCGCTATAGCCCTCCTGCTCCTGCAAGCTCTCAGGACTTTTTCTGCCTTCTCCTCTTCTTGTCTGCGCTTACGTTTCATTTTTCTGTCTCTAGCTTCGCTCATGGCTTCACTTTCTTCTTTTCCAGCCTTGCTTTTTTGGTCATCGCTTTTTTGCTTTTTTCTTTGGTTCGGTTTTTGTCAGCCATGCATGCTCTATTGGATGAACTCATAAAAAAAGAGATTGGCTAGGATAGCGGCCTGACCATGCCGCAGGATCTTCTCAGGGTTGCCGCTGGCCAGGGTCCTTTTGACTTAGGTTGTAAGTCAGTTATCACAAAACTATAAAATAAAAATCATCAATGATCAGAGTTTACCGAAGAAATCAGTGATGTCGAAGTAAATGGTCAGCTTTCTCCCGCCTGATAGTGCGATGTCCATTACATCGTAGTACCTATCTCCTGCATCGCTCAGATACTGCTGATCGAGGTCCCAGTCAACGCCCCTTTTGCCGAACCTCTCCTCTAGGTAGTGGTATTCCGAGTCCACCCCCTCACTGTCCGTTTTCGCATTGAGAATCACTATAGCATCCTCGAAAGATTCACCGCTGTTGTTGCTGAAGGTTATGTAGCCTTTGTTGGGTAGGTTTTCAGGGGTATAGGTTTCGGAAGGCTCGTATCCTTCAGTGAAATTATCTGAGGTGCTATAGTACGGAGTGCCGTACTTGCTAATGTTCGCTTGAGGTTCTTTATGGCCCAAAGGTGTATAATTTACTTGAAGGGTATCTAGGAGGCTCTTAGTCCCATCGTCCCAGGGAATCTTGGAGACTAATACGACGTAGAAGGCCTTGCCGTAGGCTCCCAAGTATTTTGGATAGGAGGCGATGAACGCAGGCTGCCCCTCCGCGGGAGAGGCCACTCCAAGGACCGCCATTTGGCTATCTACAGTCCTGGTGTAGAGTCCCACATCCGTGTCGTTGAATCCGCCCAAGAAATCAAGAACATTCTCAGTAGCTGTGTCCAGATCGGCGACCGAGGCCTCATAGCCTACGACAGCGGCGGAGCTGTTCCTAATGGTGATCTCCACAAGAAAACTCGACTCTTTCTCAGAGACATTCATATTGTAAGGGCCTGCATTTCCCAGGTCAAAAGACACATTGTATTGACCGACTGCCAAAGATTCCTGCTCAGCTGATGCCACCGAGGCCAGGAGGAGCAGCACTAAAGCCAACCAGATTCTCATGCCAACACCCCAAGAGCGTAAAGAAAACTATAATGGGATGGTGATGCTATATATAAAGCATTTTGCATAGATCGCCCTCAGAAAGAGCAACTCCGCTTGTGGGAAATGGAGGGATGCGGATCGTCGGAATGTGGATATAAGGGGTATTTAGCAAACCGGCTGATTCTTATTTTAAAGCTTGATGATAGGGGTGATGTCTATTAGAATCCCAATTGTGGAATGCATGCCAGATAGATCTCGCGCACGTCCTTCTCATCAATCTTGTTGTATCCCTGCCAGGCTTCTTTAGGTATCGCCGCGCAGCCATTTTATATATTCGGGATTCATCCTGGCTCTGAAAAGATGAGTGGTGAACCAATGCCTGCAACAATGCGGACCAAAGTGATCCTCAAGCTGCTCGGACGCTGGATCATGCAGGCCCACGCGCTCGGCCGCCAGGACCACCAGGTTATAGACGCCCGATCTATCGAGTCTGTCTCCTTCTGAGTTCAGGAAAAGGGCCGGGCTGCTCTTCTTATTCATGCCTTCCCTGATCTTCAGCCAGCGCCGAAGGACGAACTCGGGCGCTAAAATAGGTCAGAAGACCGGGGGATCTCAAATAGATCCCGCTGCCTTTTCCAATAATTCTCTGTCTTGGCCACGTAGAAGCGAAAGACGTTTGCGAACTTCCGCCACAACCTAAAATTATTGACAAAATGATGCGGTTATTCATCCGAGGTTTTGCTTACTGCGAGTCAAAATCCGGCCATGTCTGTCGATCTCTCCTTCCGAGATCCTTGTGGAGCTGATCTTCACTTGATCCTGAGCCAGCTGATACTCGATCACCGAGATCTGGAGTGGCTTCATGTTTCGCTTCTCTCTCAGACGGTTTATTTTTTGAGCCATGGGCAGAGTCTCTGGGGAGACGACGATGTAATCAAAGTCCTCATAAATCGAGGAGCCGCATTGGTCATCTATCTTTATGACCCTGGCGTCCTCGATGCCAAAACACTTCCTGATCGCATCTCTCAGACTCCGCTGCCTTATCTCGAAATCTCTCACCGATCTGGCCCTGCTCTCCCTAGCCATCTCGTTGGAGGTGAGGCCTATGACCACCTCTCCGCCCTTTCCCAGCTCGAAAGCACGCCTGAGCAGGGCGATATGTCCATCGTGAAGGGGATCGAAGGTGCCTCCAACCGCAACTCTGGCCATACAGGGCCGCAAACGAGGGAGCCGTATAAGTACTTGGCGGCTTAAATACGCCGACCTCGGAAGCGCTCCAGGATTCTGGCCACTATACGGCGCGAGCTGCACAGCTCACAGGACTCATGAGCTTCGATTCGCACGATCCTGGGCCGAAGCCCGCGCCTTGACAGTTCGGCTTCCAGGAGAGCGGGGTTGAAGTGCTGATCAAAGCCCAAGGTTATTATATCTGGCTTCAGCTGCTCAATGGTCCGGAAGATGTCCTTCTCCTCACCTAAAACTGCCAGGTCCACAACATTCAGGGATTGAACCATCCTCAGCCGCTGGGTCTCAGGCACTATAGGCTTGGGCTTATGCCGCACGTTCACGTCCCTGGCCACTATCACCACCAGCTCGTCCCCCTGGAGCTTAGAGCGTTCCAGGTAGAGAATATGGCCAGGATGGAGGATATCGAAGGTACCCGTGGCTACTACCCGTGTCAAGCTCATCCCTCAATCCAGGTCTGTAAAATCCTCATCGATCTCATCATCCTTGAAATCGATATCAATAACCGGCAGAGGCCGCCTTTCGCCCGCAGCATCGTAGCAGGCCCAGCTATTTTCATCGAAGGGCGGGCCGGCAATTATGTGATAGTCTCCGGTGCGAGAGAAGAACGATACGTCCGGCCCGGATGGTCTCAGATCCGCAGAAGGATGGCTATGAGCTGAGCCCACCACCTGCATATTGGGCAGCATGTAGAGCCGGATCAGAGCGCTCATCCTTGATGACTCTGTGCCGGGAAGGATAAGAATCTCGGTTATGACATCATCATCAGCCTGCAGAAGACCTGCGAACTCCGACGGAAAGGATGATCGGGACGCCTCAAGAATGAATTGCAGGGTATCCCTGGCTATGCCACGAACCGATCTTTTTCTCATGAGTCCTCCAGGGGACGGAGATGGACACAATCCCCGGCCAGCACTCGCTTCAGTCCTCCTTTGGCCATGAGCAAGAGAGCACCATCCTCTGCCAGATCCACGGCCTCACCCATCATATCCCCTTCGACAGAGGTAATGCGCACTCGCCTTCCTATGGTGACCGAACGTCTCCGCCACTCTTCATAGACCTCTTTTGAGCCCATCTTCTCGTATGCCTCTTCCATCTCTTGAAGAATCTTCTGGATAAGCTCAGCCCTGGAAACTTCTCGTCCCAGCTCATGCCGGAGCGAGGTCGATCTCCACTCCTCTGGAAAACCCGATACGTCGACGTTGGCGTTGATGCCTAGTCCCACCACGGCATATTCCAGCCTATCCACCTCAGCGCTGATCTCCATCAGAATGCCGCAGATCTTTCGCTCGTTAACCAAGAGATCGTTGGGCCACTTGATGCCTGTATCAAGGCCATAAAGGTTCTGGATGGCCCTGGAAGCTGCGACGCTCACTGCCATATTCACGCGAAACGCCTGGGCTAGCGGTATCTGGGGCTTGAGAACCAGGCTCATCCAGATCCCTCCTGGCGGCGAAACCCAGGGCCTGGACAGCCTGCCTCGACCATGCGTCTGGATCTCGGCTAGGACGACCGCGCCATTCTGACAATCGTTAGCTATTGACCTGGCTACCTCATTGGTGGATGAGACCTCGCAGCTGCAGCGGAGATCTTTCCCCAGCCACTTCGTTTTGAGCCCGGAACGAATCAGATCCGCATCCAGAAGGTCGGGCTTTCTTGCCAATCGATAGCCTTTCTTGGTGGATGCCTCGATCTCATATCCTTTTGCCTTGAGATTCTTAATCTGCTTCCAGATGGCGGCACGGGAGACGCCTTGGCTTGAAGCTATCTCCTCGCCTGATACCCACTCACCCGAGCCAAGAAAGCTTAAAATGTCCCAGCCGGCCAAGCTCAGCTCTTCTCCCCTGCCTTTTGCTGGCTTAGGTAGGACCCGACGGCCGCAGAGATTGCAGCAATCTGGCGGGTGTCTGCCCCCAGCGCCGAGGCCAGCGACTTGCCCTTTTCGTAGTCCTCAACAGCGACCTCCCTGACCGATTCGATGATATTCTCTTCCTTGATGAAGTGAGTGTTGATGTCGCCGCTTCTGAAACGTGCATTTCTGAGCACAGCCTTATGGAAGATGATGTTTGTCTTCACCCCCACAATGATGTACTCGTAGAGGGCACGCTCCATCCTGGCAACGGCCTCCTTTCGGTCTTTGCCGTGGGCCACCAGCTTGGAGATCAACGAGTCGTAGTAGGGTGGGATGACGTAGCCGGTGTAAACTCCGCTGTCCACCCTGATGCCAGGACCACCAGGGCTCCTGTATCTCTTTATCTTTCCTGGCGAGGGCGCGAAGTCGTTTAGGGGGTCCTCGGCATTTATTCTACATTCGATGGCCCATCCCCGTATTTTCATGTCGCTCTGGTCATAGCCCAGATCGTAGCCTGCTGCCACCATAATCTGCTCCTTGGCCAGATCCACTCCCGTGACCATCTCAGTGATGGGATGCTCTACCTGAAGACGGGTGTTCATCTCCAGGAAGTAGAAATCGCCCCGTGAGTACATGAACTCAACTGTACCGGCGCTCACGTAGCCTATGGCTTTCGCTGCCTTGACGGCGATGGAGCCCATTCTCTCGCGCAGATCCTCGGTCATCACGGGCGAAGGGGACTCCTCGATCAGCTTCTGATGGCGGCGCTGGATGGAGCACTCTCTGTCTGAGACATAGATGGTCTTTCCTTTTTTGTCCGCCAGAATCTGAAACTCGATGTGCCTGGGCTCAGTCAGGTACTTCTCGATGTAGATAGTATCGTCCCCGAAGGCGTTGCGGGCCACGGATTGCGAAGATGTGAGTGCGGGAAGCAGATCCTCATGGCTCTGCACAATCTTCATGCCTATTCCGCCGCCTCCGGCTGCAGGTTTGAGAATTATGGGGTAGCCGATATTTTCCGCGATCTTTGCCGCCTCGTCAGGATCGGTGATGCCCTTCTCGATACCAGGCACGATTGGCACGCCCGCATTCTTCATAGTCTGGCGGGCGGTGATCTTGGAACCCATGGCGTCTATGGCAGGACTCGGTGGCCCGATGAAGACTAATCCGTTCTTTTCGCAGGCCGAGGCGAAGCGGGTGTTCTCTGAAAGGAAGCCATAGCCAGGATGAATGGCCTCAGCTCCGGTTTCCTGAGCGGCATTGATGATGTTGTCGATCTTCAGGTAGCTCTGTGACGAGGGAGACGGCCCGATGAAGACCGCCTCGTCGGCGTACTTGGCGAACAGGGCGTTTTTGTCCGCCTCAGAGTAGACGGCCACAGTGGAGATGCCCAGCTCCCGGCAGGCTCGCATCACCCTGATGGCGATCTCTCCCCGGTTGGCGATCAGGATCTTATTGAACATCCCTGAGGGAGAGGCACTATGAAGGTAAAAAGCTTTGGAGCGGGCAAAGTCCGACGGATTTTAGAAAAGTTGAATTTGAGAAGTCATCCAATCCCCTTAGTGCGATAGGGGCACGTACTCTACCCCGGGCCTGTTTCTGCCCACTTCCATGCGGTAGAGCTTCATCAGCTCGTAGACCTCCTCGGGCACATCCGTCTTCACGCACTCTCCCAAAAGAGATCTGGCATCTTCTGCCATGAAAGGATGGTCATGAGTGTATTTTCCTGAAACGAACTCCTCGGTTATGGTGTCAATCTTCTCCTCGCCGCACTTGCTCATCAGGATCTTCTTCAGGAGGATCCTCATCTGGTCCATGGCCTTCTTTGCCTCCTCGGCGTAGATGAGCGTCTTGTCGTCTATCTTGTCGAGCTTCTTTTTGCCCACAACCTTGAGGAGGGATGTGGCAGGATAGACACCCTGCTGGTCTCCCAGCTGCGGATCTACCGGACCTAATGCCGCATGAGGGTCCATGATGATCTCATCGGCTGCAAAGGCGATGAGAGTTCCTCCGCTCATGGCGTAGTGAGGAACCAAGACCGTTTTTTTGGCAGGATGGGCCTTCAGGGCCATAGCAATCTGGGTGGCCGCCAGAGCCAGTCCGCCAGGCGTGTGCAGGATTATATCAATGGGCACGTCCTTTTGCGCCGCACGGATGGCCCTCAGCACTTCCTCGCTATCATCGATGTCGATATAGCGGGCTAATGGGATGCCAAGAAAGCTGATTACCTCCTGGCGGTGGATGAGAGTAATGACCTGAGTGCCCCTCTTTTTGCCGAGCCTGGTCAGGACACGCCTCCTTCCCATCTGCAGGTAGTTTTTCTGGGCCATAGGAATCAAGAATAGCAGCAGGAATAGCAGGAGCCAAATGTTGTTGAACAATGTGTCCAGACCAGTCTGGGCTTGAAGGAAATCCATTGAATCCTGTATAAGGAGAATCGTATTTATAATTTGTCGAAATGACCGCTCTCCTGACAGCATCTACAAGAGAGATGAGCAGATCTCGGTACTTGTGAAAGGCAAAGGTTTCAGTCCCACTATGGATGAAAAATAAAATGCCCTGATCATGCCCAGAAGCGCCTGATTTGTTCAGACTATGTCGCAGACGAAGACCATCTTTTCCACGTCTCTTACGGGCTTGATGGGCATGCCCAGTTCATGTACATCTCTGGGCTGGGCGTTTCCGTTGACCTGGAAAACCTGGTTGGATTTGAGGCCGCTGCCGATTGCGAAGACGGTATTTTCAATTGGTGTAGATGATGTGATCTGAGATCCCGATATTTCTGCGATCGGGCTGGCATTATTCTCTGGCTTGGTTGTAGCTGTGACATTCTCTGGAATGGTAGCGTTCTGGGCTGGTATGGTTTGGTTTAGAGCAGGAAAAGTCGCATTAAGGGACGTGTTGTTTGACGCAGTGTTCTCTTCAGAAGCGGCGAGAACCGGGGTGCTCACACTTTCGTTATCTAATGGAGTGTTCAGATCGGTCTGATTCAGAGTTTCAATAGGAGTTTCGGTAGAGCTCGCAGTTGGATTTTCGCTAGAATTTGCGTTTAGGGTTTCATTTGTGGTTGCGTTTAGGGTTTCATTTGCGGTTGCGTTTAGGGTTTCATTTGCGGTTGCGTTTAGGGTTTCATTTGCAGTTGCGTTTAGGGTTTCATTTGCAGTTGCGTTTAGGGTTTCATTTGTGGTTGCGTTTAGGGTTTCATTTGTGGTTGCGTTTAGGGTTTCGTTTGTGATTGCGTTTAGGGTTTCATTTGCGGCCGCATTCAGCGTCGTATTATTCACTGTGATATTATTCAGGGCAGCCGGGCTCTCCTGGGCCGGTACCGCAGCGATGGTGGCTATCATCAGGGCCAGGATGCTTGTGAAATATATAAACTGCTTATTCATATAATACCTCGGCCTATCCCATAGCTTCGGAGCTTATCAATTTAACCCGCCGGAGGAACGAAAAGACGCTTCCCAGCGCTTCAAGATCTCTTTATCTTGCCGCCGTCTTCTCCCAGGTCGCAGTCATCACTGGTGATGAACACGTCTCCTTTTCTTCTCAGCTCGCAGACCATCTTGCCGTCAACGATTCTCAGGATCCTGTCCGTCTTCTCGGCCAGGGTCATGTCATGGGTGACAAGGATGAAGGTCTGGTTGATCTTTTGGTTCAGCTCTCGCAGAAGATTGTAGATCAGATCCGAGCTCTTGGTGTCCAGGTTGCCAGTAAGCTCGTCGCCGATGACGATGGACGGCCCATTGGCCAGGGCCCTAGCCACAGCCACGCGCTGGTTCTGGCCGCCGGAGAGCTGGTTTGGTCTGTTGCTCAGTCGCTCTTCCAGGCCCACGGAGACTAGAAGCTCCCTGGCCTTCTCTTGCGCTTCCGCCTTTCTCTTGCCCGCGATGAGCATGGGCATCATTACGTTCTCCAGGGCGGAAAACTCCGGTATGAGGTGATGATACTGGAAGACGAAGCCAAGCTCTCGGTTGCGAAGGTGAGCACGCTCTCTGGTGCTGGCGCGGCTGACATCTATGCCCTTGAGAAAGATCTGGCCGCTGCTAGGCGTATCCAAAAGCCCGATCATATTGAGCAGAGTGCTTTTTCCGCTACCGCTCGGACCCACAATGGCCACAAACTCTCCTGTTTCTATGTTGAGGTTAATCCCGTCCAGGGCCCGTACCTCCACGCCGTTTCCATAGATCTTGCTCAGGTCTTTTAGAACAATGATGTCGTCACTCACTTGCGATCGCCTCCACAGGATCGAGCCTGGATGCCTTGTAAGCAGGGTATAATCCTGCCAGGAAATTCACCGCCAGGGCGAAGATCACGGCCAAAGCGAAGCTCTGCGGCGTGAGGAGCACCGTTAGCCTGGAGACCATGTAGACATCGCTGGGAAGCTGAACGGGATAGGCCTCGATCAGCCTGGCGGTGGTATAAGCCAGGACGCAGCCGAACAGTGCAGCAGGCGGCCCGAGTATCAGGCTCTCTGTCAGGAATATCTTCACAATGCTTCGCGGTGTAGCGCCCATGGCCATGAGGATACCGATCTCCTTGGTTCTCCTAGTCACGGTCATGATCATGGTGTTGGCCACACCGAATCCGGCTATCACGAAGATCAGCCCGTAGAATATGTAAAGGATGACCTTCTGAGTGTCCATCACCTGCAAGACATCCTGATTCTGCTCCTGCCAGCTCTCCGCCTTGTATCTGAAGCGGGAATTCAGGTCTCTGGCGATGGCAGGCGCAGCGTAAATGTCGGACAGCCGGACGCCTACTTGGGATACAACGTCCTGCTGATCTGTGAGCTTCTGAGCTGTATCCAGGGGAAGGTAAACCAATGTCTCATCCGAGCCGGTTCCTGTTCTGATGAGGCCGGCCACCTTTATACTAACCGATTTATTCCGCAAGACCAGGGTGAACTGCTGACCAGGACGGAGATCCAGTTCGTCGGCCAGCTTAGTTCCGATTACGGCAGCCCGCTTCTTGAAGACAAGATCCGAGTAGTTGCCCCAGAACATATCCTTCTGAACCTTCATGAGAGGATCTTCCTTCAGGG
>CAZPUO010000074.1:0-10989 GCA_964589745.1 uncultured Methanotrichaceae archaeon | reverse complement strand
TCCCTTGCTCTATCTCCAATTGGCGCACCGTCTCCATTTGATCACCTTAATAATGATAATCTTCCCAGGATAGTCCCGGAAAAATTGCGATTGAACTTGTGCAACGCGAAATCTTTTCTCATAAACCTTTTATACCAGGCCTTATGTTTAGCTTTTACGGAGGATAAACAATGGCCGGCGAACCGATGGCAGTGGATTATTATATACCACTTATTATATTCTTGATAATGGGAGCTATCGTGCCCATAGGGGCTCTGGCTGCTATAAAGATCATAGCGCCTCTAAAGCCAAGCCGACAAAAGCTATCGATATACGAAGGTGGCCTGAGGCCTGTCCGCGACGCAAAGATCCAGTACAGCGTTCAATATTACCTTTTTGCAATCGTCTTTGTGATATTCGATGTTGAAGTTCTGTTCTTGTACCCCTGGATCTACATCTACGCGAGTAAGGCCATGCAACAGTTCTCGGTCTTCGGGCTGATGAACATTGCCGTTTTCGAAATGCTCCTATTCATCGTTGTACTGCTGGTTGGACTGATCTATGCTATTAAGAAGGAGGCTTTGCGTTGGGTATAAGCGATGTCATACCCGTGCCCGTAGCTGTTGATGAGGAGATCGAGAAGTGGACGATCTTCGGCCAGCCCGTGGCCGAGGTCTGGTTCACCACCACACAGAAGATCCATGAAATCATAGAGATGGGGCCCATCAAGAACATCTTCAATTGGGGCAGAAAGAACTCAGTATACTTTTTGATGCAGCCCATGGGTTGTTGTGGTGTGGAGATGTTCGTTTTCGGAGCTGCGCCCTATGACTGCGACCGGTTCGGATGCATTCCAAGAAACACGCCACGTCAAACCGATGTTATGCTCATCTCCGGCTACATCACCAGGAAGTACCTGCCGGTATTCAAGAGCCTCTGGGAGCAGATGCCAGAGCCCAAATGGTGTGTGGCCATTGGCGAGTGCGCCATCTCGGGCGGACCTTTCTATGATTCCTACAACATCATCCAGAATACGGCCGATTACTTCCCCATTGACGTTTTCATTCCGGGATGTCCCCCCCGGCCAGAGCAGTTCATAGAAGGTCTGGTCAATCTTCAAGAGAAGATCAAGCAGCGCAAGGACAAGCGGGGCTACTAAAGGAGGGATCTTTTCTTGACTACAGCAAGCGAGGTCCAAAGCAGCCTTCAGTCCGCCTTTCCTGGAGCCGTACTGGAGTCCAGGGTCGAGTCGGATCGTAGGCTCTGGGCCACAATTGATTCCGCAAAGCTTTTGGACGTATGCAAACATCTTAGAGATAAGTTGAACTTCGATCACTATTCTGGCGCTGGAGGTTTGGACTGGATCGCCAGGAAAGAGATGGAAGTTGTGGAGATCATGGCCAGCCATGGTAGCCATCAGGTAGTGGCCATGCTGAAGGTCAAAACTCCCAGGGACAACCCATCGGTTCCGTCGCTCACCGGCCTATTCTGGAACGCCAATTGGTATGAGCGCGAGGCCTGGGAGATGTTCGGGATCAACTTCGAAGGCCACCCGGAGCTTTATCCTCTGCTCTTGGGGGATGAACTGGTGGGCGTCTGGCCCTGGAGAAAGGACTTCAAGGGATATCCTGACCTGACCACGGGCCAGAGGGCTGTGGAGAGGATCAATCCCCAGGGCTACATGGAGTACACCATACCTCCGACTCCAGCTGAGATCGAGGCCGGGACGGTTCCAAAGGAAAGGCCAAAGTATCCGTCGCTGCGGCAGCGGGAGGAGCAGGATCTCAAGTCTGACTCAGAGATGATCATGCACATGGGGCCGCAGCACGCCATGGTCCCCGGTCCATTCCTCTTGGATGTTCTGGTGGAGGGAGAGCGAGTCAAAAAGGCTTACCTCGACCTGGGCTACATCCACAAGGGCATCGAGAAGATCATGGAGAACAGGACCTGGCTCCAGGGAATAACCTACACCGATAGAATGTGCTACGTGGCATCTCTCTCTAATAACGAGTGCTACTGCGGAGCCGTGGAGAAGATCCTTGGTCTCGAAGTTCCGGAGAGGGCACAGTACATCCGTGTAATCTTGGAAGAGCTTTCCAGAATACAGAGCCATCTCATAGGCACAGGCGAGTTCTTGACGCTCATCGCAGGTGTCGGTTATGCTCCCTGGCAGTACATGATCATCGACAGAGAGCGCATCATCTCTCTCATCGAGAGCGTCACTGGAGCAAGGCTCACTCATACCTTCGTGCGCTTTGGCGGAGTAAGAAACGACCTGCCTGAAGGCTTTGCTGAGAAATGCAGACCCGTCATGGACTACATGAGGTCCCGGATCAATGAATTCCTTGAGCTCTTCGAACAGGACCCCATCTACCACTTGAGAATGGATAACGTGGGTTCTATCACTCCCGAAACTGGCAAACGTATGGGGGCATCCGGGCCTGTCCTGAGGGCGACTGGCGTCGCTTATGACATGAGAAGGGAGGATCCGATACTGCTCTATCCTGATCTCGACTTCAAGGTGATAGCGGGGACCAAGGGTGATTGTCACGATCGGATCGATGTCCGGTTGAAAGAGATTTTAGAGAGCATTCACATCATAGAGCAGTGTCTGGATAAGATTCCTGCAGGGCCGATCAGGACGGAGACCAAGATTCCCAAGAAGATTCCCGCGGGCGAGGCCTACTACCGGGTTGAAGACCCACGGGGCGAGATGGGCATGTACGTGGTCAGCGATGGTGGCGACAAGCCCTACAGGGTGAAGGTAAGAGGGCCCTTCTACGCCACCTTCCAGACTTTGCCTCCGCTCTTAGAGGGAGTTTATATCGCAGATGTGGTGGCCATTGCCGGCAGCATGGATGGTTGCCCATCTGAAGCGGACAGGTAGGAGGGAGTGGATTTGGACGGAATAATTGAAAGCATCACTCAATTTGCGACCCAGGAGCCAGCCATCTTCGCCCTGATCATAGGCCTGATCGGCGCTGCCATAATCTCTGGCGTGATCAATGTAGGGGCCATGTTGGTGATCTGGGGCGAGAGAAAGGTCTTGGGAGATTTCGCTGGCAGGTATGGACCCAATCGTGTGGGCGGAAGATGGGGCATACTCCAGCTTGGTGCCGATGCCATCAAGTTCTTCACCAAAGAGGATATCGTTCCCGGCGCTGCTGATAGAGGAGTTTATGTCTGGGCGCCCATTGTTGCATCTGTTGCCACCATGCTTGTGGCAGCCGCCATACCCTTCGGAGCTTTGCATATCAACGGCAAGGATTACCCGCTTGTGGTGGCCAACATGGATATCAGCGCTTTCTACGTGGAGGCGGTTCTGAGTCTCATGTCGATTGGCGTTTTCATGGCCGGTTACAGCTCCAACAACAAATACTCAATGCTAGGCGCTTTCAGAGGCATCGCCAGGATGATCGCCTATGAAGTGCCTATGGGAGTCTGCGTTATCGCTGTGGCCGTAATGGCCCACAGCCTCAACCTTGTGGAGATCGTGCAGAGCCAGACTCTTTGGTACTGCTTCGCCCAGCCCCTTGGACTCTTGATATTCGTCATTGCTCTTATCACCGATCTGGGAAGAATACCCTTCGACCAGAGCGAGGCAGAAGAGGAGATAATATCCGGTTATAATACAGAATACAGCGGCATCAGGTTTGGCCTGCTGTATTTCCAGGAGTATATCAATGCACTCCTCGGCTCCATTCTGCTTTCGCTGCTGTTCCTGGGTGGCTGGCAGGGGCCGATCATACCCATACCCATCCTGGATATCATCTCGCCTCTTATCTGGTTGTTCATGAAGATGATAATCGTATTGTGGTTCTTCATCTGGGTCAGAAGCTCGCTGTTTCGGCTCCGGATCGACCAGGTTACGGACCTGGGATGGAAATGGATGCTGCCGCTCTCTCTGCTGAACCTGGGTTGGGCGGTATTGATCGGGTCTTACTTTGCATGAGGTGGCGTTAAGATGTTGAAGAGAAAGATGATAAAGAACTTCGCCTGGCCCTTGAAGACCGCCACGCATGGAGTCGAGGCCACGAGGCTCTATCCAGAGGTTATGATGGAGCTTCCGGCCGCGGAGCGCGGCATTCACGAGCTGAATGCCACCGCGTGCATTGGGTGTGCATCCTGCGCCAGGATTTGCCCCAATAGCTGCATCGAGATGGTTCCATTCAAGTATGGAAATCCTCTCAAGAACAAGAAGATGCAGTTTCCACAGATAGATTATGGTAGGTGCATGTTCTGCGGCCTGTGCGTGGACAAGTGTCCCGTGGGATGCCTAAATATGGGAAAGAAAGTAACCATGGCTGGCTGGGAAAGAGAGGACATCGTCAAAGGGCCTGGAGAGCTAGCAATAAAGAAGTTCTCACCGAAAGAGGTTGCAGATCTGGAGGCGGAGGCCAAACGGATTGCAGCGGAGAAAGCGGCTGCCAAGAAGGCTGCTGCTAAAGAGGGTGCCAAGAAGCCTGCCAAGGAGGGAGCAGCCAGCGAGGGCGCTAACAATAAAGCCGCCAAGAAGGCTGTCGTCGGCGAAGGTGGAGACACACCCAAGACTGCTGAGAAACCTGCAGAGGGGACGGCTGCGTCCAAGGAAGGAGGTGCCAATTGATGGCCGAAAAGTCAGAAGTTAATGTCTTGAGATCTATCTTTGAGCTGCTGGTGCTGGTCTTAGCGCTGGGTGTGATCTTTGGAGGCTTGGCACTGATAGTATTCCTGTCACCATGGTCTCAGACGACCATTAGCAGGCTGCTGGCCTTCGATATCAGATACGCAATAGAGCTCTTGGCCTTCCTGGTCATAGCAGCGGTTATAGTGCTTCTATCTGTCCTGACAGTTTACTCCAAGAACATAGTACACAGCGCTCTCTACCTGCTGGGAACCTTTGCAGGCGTAGCAACCCTTTACATATTCCTGAACGCCCCCTTTGTGGGAGTGGCTCAGGTACTAGTGTACATTGGAGCCGTCGGAGTTCTGATACTCTTCGCCGTGATGCTCACGAGGAAGACGATTGTGGAGGAGTCCCATGGTGAAATATAAGATCATTATCTTGACCCTGGCCTTCCTGGCGGCGCTCTATGCATCCCTCTCCATCACTAATTGGGGTGCCGGCGAGAGTCAGCCGATAAGCTTTGAGCCGAAGGAAGGTCTGAGGTTGCCGGAGAGCGGCATTGGAAACGTAGGAATGGAGATCTTCACCATCTACGTCTTCCCCTTCGAGATCTTGGCCCTGGTTCTAACGGCTGCCTTGGTCGGAGCGGTTTATGTCGCACGGAAGGAGGTTGCCTGAGGAGGGCGACAACAGATGACTAGGAGGGAGATTTACCGATGATACCGTTGGAGCTTAACATATTACTGGCATCCACGATGTTCACCATCGGCTTGTACGGCCTCGTTACTCAAAGAAACGGAGTCAAGCTGATGATGTGCATCGAACTCTTGCTCAATAGCGCCAACATCAATCTTGTTGCCTTCTCAGCCTACCAGCCTAATGTGAACGGCCAGGTCTTTGCCCTGTTCTCCATAGCGCTGGCAGCGGCTGAAGCAGCTGTTGGGTTTGCCATACTGATCGCGCTGTACAGGTTGTACGGAACCATAGACCTGGACAATATCAACGCCATGAGGTGGTGACGAATGTACGCCGATTACGCTTATCTGATCGTGGCACTGCCGGTCCTGGCCTTCGTGCTGTGCATCTTTGCAGGATGGCATCTTCCAAAAGGGGGCGGGTTCCTCACGGTCCTGGCGACCTTTGCAGGCTTCATTCTATCTTATGGGATCCTAACGGAGATCTATCCCGATAAGATAGTGCATCAATCGATGCCCTGGTTTGCCAACTTCAACGTAGGGATACTGATCGATCCCCTGGCGCTCGTGATGCTTTTGATGGTAACGTTCGTATGCACCCTTATTCACACCTATGCTTTGGGCTACATGGATGGAGATCCTGGAGGGGCCAGGTACTTTGCCGAGGCAGGACTGTTCACAGCGGCCATGCTGGGTCTGGTTTATGCTGATAACCTGCTACAGCTCTTCATATTCTGGGAACTGGTGGGAGTGTGCTCGTACCTGCTCATCGGATTCTGGTATAGGAAACCGTCCGCAGCAGCGGCCGCCAAGAAGGCCTTCCTGACGACCCGTGTGGGGGACGTTTTATTCCTGGCGGCCATAATTCTGCTCTACAACAACCTGGCCAGCCTGAACATCGCTCTGAAGCCGGGCGAGTACCTGCTTCAGTTTCCGGTGATCTATGCTCATATCGTTCAGATTCCGCCAACTCAACTGACGCTCATCGCCCTGGGTCTCTTGGGCGGTGCTGTTGGAAAGTCTGGTCAGTTCCCACTGCATGTCTGGCTTCCTGATGCCATGGAAGGTCCTACCACCGTCTCGGCCATGATCCATGCGGCGACGATGGTTACCGCTGGTGTATATCTTGTAGCCAGGATGTTCCCGCTCTTCTACGCCGCCCCTCACGGATTGACGGCCGTAGCCGCTGTGGGGGCATTCACAGCTCTGTTTGCAGCCACGATGGGCTTGACGGCCTTCGATATTAAGAGGGTGCTGGCTTTTTCGACTGTTTCGCAGCTGGGATTCATGATGGCCGGCCTGGGAGCGGGCGCGGCTGTCGGCACCGTGGCTGTAGGCGTGTCGATATTCCACCTCATCGGCCATTCTTTCTTCAAGGCACTGCTCTTCCTCTGCGCCGGCTCTGTCATCCATGCGGTCAACACCAACGACATGCGAGAGATGGGCGGCATAGGGAAGTATATGAAGTGGACCATGTACACCATGCTCATAGGATCCCTGTCCCTGGCCGGATTCCCCTTCTTCACGGGATTCTTCTCCAAGGATGAGATCATAGTAATAGCCTACGAGTACGGTACGCTGATCAATTTCCTACCTTATATATTCCTGGTACTGGCAGCAGTTCTGACTGCCATCTATTCCTTCAGGATGTGGTTCTCGGTCTTTACCGGAACGGCCAGATCTGACTACAGCAAGCACGAGTCGCCATGGGTCATGCTGGGGCCGCTGGTCGTATTGGCCGTGTTCGCCTTTGGGTTCGGTCTTGTCGCACAGGGAAGCTTCTATGAGTACCTGGATACCAATTTCGAGCACTATAGTGTTGACTTCAACCAGCTTGCAGCCATTGGGGGCCATCCACTCGCAGAGGTTGCTACAGCAGGTGAAGAGAAGGCCACTGTAGTGGGTGAAAAGGAGGAGGCCGAAAAGAGCACGGAAGAGTGGGTAACTGCAGAAAAAGGAGCGATAGAGGTAGAGAAAGAACCTGCTGAACCCTGGTACATCCAGATTTTGCCCATCATCATTGCGTTGGGCGGGATATTGCTCGCTGGACTGTTCTACTGGGATAGAATCAAGAAGTTCGATCCTGACCAGGTTACCGGCGACAAAGATCCAATTCGCAGGATATTGCTGAAGAGATACTACCAGCACGAGATCCTCACTGGCTGGTTCGCTGAAACTATAGTCTACGGCATTGCGCTGATCTCCAACATGATCGACATCAAGATCGTGGATGGTTGGCTGAACTGGCTTTCCGCCTGGGTGCTGGGCTTCGCAGGACACGTGAGAAAGGTTCAGACCGGCGTGATACAGAATTACATCGCTGCTTTGGTGCTGGGGATAGTGGTACTGGTGGTTGTGATTACTCTGGCCAAGGAGGTGGGCCTGGTATGATCTCGAACGCGATCTCGTTGATGATTGCTATTCCCCTGCTGGGTGCGGTGATCTCCTTCTTTGCGGGATCCAAGGCCAAATTTGTGGCCCTCATCGCCTCATTCATACCTCTGGTCCTCTCCCTGCAAATGTACATGGAGTTCGATAAGACCTCTAAGATGATGCAGTTCGTGGAGAGCTATACTTGGGTTCCTTCCTTAGGAGTGAAATACACATTGGGCGTTGACGGCATAGGGTTCCCCCTGCTGCTGTTGTCCACCATAGTGTCCATATTAGTGATAATCTACTCCTGGGGAGAGCATAATAAGCCCAACCAGTACTTTGCGCTGCTCCTCTTGAACGAGGTGGGTGTACTGGGGGTCTTCACCGCCCTCGACTTCTTCCTCTTCTACATCTTCTGGGAGGTAGTGCTCATCCCCATGTACTTCCTGATTGGGTGCTGGGGTGGGCCGAGGAAGGACTACGCGGCCATCAAGTTCTTCATCTACACTCACGTGGCCAGTTTGGTGATGCTGCTGGCGATCTTCGCCCTGTACTTCACCTACCAGCTGCCAGACGGATCCCGAACCTTCGACATGCTGACCCTGCTTCAGGCGACGAGCGACAAGACGGTGTTCCCCACAGGGTTGCTGAACATCATCTTCGCAGGGCTGCTCTTTGGATTCCTGGTGAAGATGCCTGCCTTCCCCTTCCACACCTGGCTGCCGGATGCCCACGTCGAGGCGCCCACAGCAGGCTCGGTGGTTCTGGCGGCATTGCTGCTTAAGATGGGCGGCTACGGCATCTTCCGGATTATCCTGCCCATGCTGCCGAGCGTTGACAAGGCCTTCGTGACCATCATCGCCGTCATTGCCGTGCTTTCCATCGTCTACGGAGCGTTGATGGCGTTGGCACAGAAAGACATCAAGAAGCTGGTGGCTTACTCATCCGTCAGCCACATGGGATTCGTAACGCTCGGAGCTGTCGCCTTCACCTGGATGTCCATCCAGGGGGCCATGTTCCAGCAGTTCTCTCACGGCATCATAACCTGCGTCTTGTTCATGTCTGCTGGCACCATCCAGCACGTGGTCGGGACCAGGGTCATAGCCGATCTGGGAGGCCTAGCCGACCGCATGCCCAAGTTCGCAGTCATCATGATGGCAGGCTTCATGGCCTCGCTGGGACTGCCGGGCATGAGCGGTTTCGTGGCCGAGTTCATGGTCCTGACCGGATCTTACGCTACGCTGCCGGTCTACACCATGATAGTAGTCTTCCTGAGCATAGCAATCACTGCCGCCTACCATCTCTGGGCTATGCAGAAGGCCATGTTCGGGCCGATACTGAAGAAGTACATGGATGTTCATGATCCGCATGCCTACGAGCTGTTCTCCATGAGCATGATCATCGTGCTCACGTTGATCTTCGGACTGCAGCCCGGTTTGATAACGGGCATGATGGGTACGGCCGCTTATCAGCTTATGGAGCCTGTCATGACCCTTTCCCAGATGGGGGTGATCTGAAGTGGACTTTGGACACTACGCGCCCCTCTGGGGAGAGGCGCTTCTCACGGTCCTGGCAGTGCTGATTGTGCTGCTGGGCTCCCTGATGAAGAATAGCGGCAAGCTCATGGGCTACTTGAGCCTGGCTGGGCTGGCAGTGGCCTTTGGTCTGGTTACAAGTAACCTGATCATAGCCAAGCCTGCTATCTTCTTCTTCGGCACGATCTCGGTTGATAGCCTGTCTCAGTTCTTCAAGGCCGTCTTCCTGGTGGTATCACTGCTAGTAGTGATCGCCTCCCTGTCGAAGTACACCGGAAAGGGAGCGGAGGATTACTACGCTCTGCTCCTGTTTGCCACAGTGGGCATGATGGTCGTAGCCAGCTCCATAGATCTGGTCACCCTCTTCGTGGGATTCGAGCTGGCCAGTCTGTCCACCTACGCTCTGGCGGCTTTCGACAAGAGCAAGAAGAACCTCGAGGCAGCGATGAAGTACTTCATCTTTGGATCTGTCTCGTCTTCTCTGATGCTCTTCGGGTTCTCGCTGTTCTACGGAATGGCGGGATCAACCAGGCTGGCAGATATTGCTGCTGCCTCTTTGGCCAACTTCGGGCCAGCCACTCTGGTAGCCCTGCTCTTCGTGATAGCAGGATTCGCCTTCAAGATGGCTCTGGTACCCTTCCACATGTGGGCTCCCGATACCTATGAGGGCGCACCGGCGCTGGTTTCAGCGCTTCTGGCTGCGGGCTCCAAGAAGATGGGCTTTGCAGCCGCCTTCAGGGTGCTGCTCATAGCGCTTATTGCTCTGCGAATGGACTGGTATCTGGCCTTTGCCATACTGGCGGCCATAACCATGACGCTCGGGAATCTGGCTGCCTGCTGGCAGAACAATGTCAGGCGCATCCTGGCTTACTCATCCATCGCTCAAGCTGGCTACATTGCCATCGGTTTTGTAGTGGTGGGAGCGGCTTATGGAGCGGCACCGGTTACGAGCTTCAACGGCATCGCCGTTCCGGCAGCTCAGCTGGGAATAGCCGGAGCGTTGTTGCTCGTTCTGGGACACGCCCTGATGAAGACAGGAGCCTTCATCGGCACGGCTCAGGTGGCCTCAATGGTGGCCGGCAAAGGACAGGATACGGATCCGGATGACATATCCAACTATGCGGGTCTGAGTAGCAGAGCGCCCATCACGGCGTTCTGTATGCTGATCTTCATGTTTGCGCTGGCGGGCATACCACCCACGGCCGGATATATCGGCAAGTTCGTGCTGTTCAGCTCGGCTATCTACTCCGGGCTGGTCTGGCTGGCAGTGCTGGCCATCCTCAACAGCGCCCTGTCGCTGGTCTACTATCTGAGGATCATCAGCTACATGTATCTGAAAAAGCCAGTAGGTCCGAAGATCTCGGAGCCGAAAGGATATGTGGCAGCCCTGGTCCTGACGCTCATCGCCGTGATCTGGATAGGCGTTTTCCCGCAAGGGTTCATTGATTGGGCACTGCAGGCAGCAGCGGTTCTGCTGCCTCAGTAATTTTTTTGGGTTTTTCCTCTGGCGTGTTCTTTCAATATCTTTTGAGCACCGTTGTTCCTCCCGTGGCGTCCACTTGAATTTTCGGACTCAGCAGTAAAAAAGACTGAAAATTATGGAATGGTCCATATCAAGCTCCTTTCCATACAGATCGAGCCGGAGACATGAGTCATAGCAAGGCGGAGGTTACTAGATTCATTCGGAAACTCTTTCAGCTGATCCGCCTATTTTGTTGTCGGAGTGATACGCAATGATATTTGGATTTTTAATACTTAGGGAGCGCGGAGGGTCACGAATTCCCCAACCTTCAGGTTGGGG
>CAZPUO010000073.1:0-11055 GCA_964589745.1 uncultured Methanotrichaceae archaeon | reverse complement strand
ACATGGAACATCTTCCTAGGTGGTAGTGGTAATGACAACAGTTCAGGCATTATAGCGGACTCAAGCGGTAACGTCTATGTTGTCGGTTCCAGCGATGCTGCTTGGGGCTCACCTATACGAAACTATCAAGGAAACGGGGATGCCTTTGTTGCCAAACTGAATAGCTCAGGAGGCCTTGTTTGGAATACATTTCTCGGGGGCGGTGGACAAGATGGCGGTGGAAACATCACTCTAGATCCAGGCGGCAATCTCTACATATCTGGCGTAAGCGATGCCACCTGGGGCTCACCAATTCGCGTTTATCAAGGAGATAGGGACGGCTTCGTTGCCAAGCTTAACAATGCAGGGGGTATTGTCTGGAATACCTTTCTGGGGGGCAGTGGGCGAGATGGTGCCGGTGGAATCATCAGAGACGCGAGCGGTAGCATATTTATTTCTGGCACTAGCAATGCCACCTGGGGCTCACCAATACGAGGCTACCAAGGGAGCGATGACGCTTTTGTTGCCAAACTCAATAGCTCAGGAGGCCTTGTATGGAACACATTTCTGGGCAGCACCGATTCTGACGGAGGCTATGACGTCGCTCTAGACTCAAACAGCAATATATACACGTGTGGCATTAGCTGGGCTACCTGGGGCTCACCAATACGAGGCTATCAAGGAAACATAGACAACTTCGTTGCCAAACTTAATAGCTCTGGAACTCTCATCTGGAACACATTTCTGGGCAGTGACGGTGGGGAGTCGTGTGCTTATATTGCTTTAGATGCAAGCGACAATGTCTACGTGGCTGGTTCAAGCAATGCCAGCTGGGGTTCACCCGTGCAGACCTTTCAAGGTAATTTTGACGTCTACGTTGCCAGACTCAATAGTTCCGGAGGTTTGATCTGGAACACCTTCCTTGGCACCCTTGGCGGTGACAACACTGAGGGTATCACAATTGATTCGAGTGGCAATATCTATGTAGGTGGCATAGGCCTTTCACAATATCAAGACGCCTTTGCTGCCAAAGTAAACAGCGATGGAGACATGGTGTGGAAGATTAACCTGAGTGACAATCCAGCAGCGGGCGGTTTCTTTGGTCGTGCTATTGCCGTGGACTCAAACAGAAACGTATATCTGGCGGGTGAGAGAATTGCTGGGTACACTCCACCAGTGTACGATGCTTGGGCAGCTAAAATATCAGACCCACCTGACAATATTCCCCCTAATGTTTCACTTTATCAACCGACCGCCAACGTATTTTGGGAAGCAGGCTCAACCCAGACAATCATCTGGGAAGCTGACGATAACTACGGAGGTAGGTTGAACTATATTATTGAGTATTCCAGTGATGGCGGTGTTACTTTTAATGCCATCGCTAATCTCGCCGGACAGCTTCAAGGTTATAATACTTATAATTGGACTACGCCCAATATTAATAGTCCTAATTGCAAGATCAGGATTACAGCAACTGATATGGCTGGAAATTCAGGTTGCGCAATAAGCAACATTTTTACTATCGCTGGACCTACCTATCCTACGTACTGGCGGCGGGACATAGAAAGCGGTGACATTTTATATGATGAAGCCGCTAGATTTACCTCCGTCTTAGTATCCAAGGTTATTAGTATTGGACAGCATGCAGGCATGTACTTAGGAAGCAACAGGACTATTGAAGCACGCAAAGGCCATCTTGTTGATTTTTATGATATTTCAAGCTGGGACATGCCTAATAGGGATAATGTATATCTGCTGCGTGTGAATTGCCCGAAATCCTCAAAAACTGCTGCTCTAATGTTTGTCCACGATCAGTTGAATAAGTCTTATAACTTATCTGACTTACTAGCGTCGAATAAAAACTCGAGTCCCAATTCGACGGACTGGTATTGCAGCGAGTTAGTTTGGGCTGCCTATTACAACCAGGGCCTCGGGATTAATATTGAAGCTAATCCTACTAATTCGGTACAGCCGGAGGGCTGGCCACCTGACGCAGACGGGAAATTTGATAATGGAGTACTGCCAAGTGAGATATTCAATGATAATGATGTAGATAAGGTGAGTTGGCACCTAGAATTATGGCGGGAACCTAATTTTTTTGTGTTAGTACTTTGCCCTGTTGATTTGATTATTACTGACCCGCAGGGGCTTACCATCAGTAAAGACTTAAACCAGATCCCAGGTGCATTGTATTTACAAGATGACTTTAATGATGACGGTGAGCTAGATGATCTTATATATATTCCCACAGCGAAAGCAGGCGTGTACTTGATTCAGGTAATTGCAGAACCCGGCGCCAGCCCCAATGATACGTTCAGCCTTGAGGTCTCGGTAAACGGTCAATCCATCATCCTAGCTGAGAATGTTCAAGTCAGAGATATACCGCAAGAGCCTTACAGGGTGCAGGTGACAGAATCTGGAGGAGTCTTCGTTATCACAGGACCATCCTCACTACCACCACCAACAGGGACATCGCGGGTTTCGCCATCGCCACCCCACACATCGCAACTGCCACCGGCAGACATACGCTTGCACAACATCAGCGTCAGCCCCGGTCAAACCCAGTCTGGTCAGCCAGTGACAGTCTTAGCTAACGTGGTCAACAACGGCGCCTCCAGCGGCAGCTACAATGTTGCCCTCAAGATAAACGGCAAGGTGGAGCAGCAAAGAATGGTCGAGGTGTCTCCGGGAAGCGCTTATCCGGTCAAGTTCACCGTGACCAGGTCCGAGCCGGGCACATATAATGTGGCTATCGACGGGCAGAGCACGAGCTTCACGGTGGTCGCAGGCGGTGGTACATCTGGGGCGCCTGCCAGCGGAGGCTTGATTGCCTTAATTGTTATGGTGGTCATGCTTCTAGCCACAGCGGTGGTTCTGATGGTGACCTTCCGCCGACCCGCCTAGCTGACGCGACAACCCCAATTCTATTACCACACGAAATGACGTAATGTGTACAGGCCTGAAGAAATTGTGCGAGGACAACTAATCCGTCACCACACCCACAATATTAGCGTTTCATCCCAGAACGCTCAGAATCTCTTCTGGGTTTGATAAGACGCCCATCTCTGTTGAGTCTTTTATGATATCCTGTGCTCTTTTGAAGTCATCATCAAAGCTGGCAATGTAACTACATCCCAGATGCTTTGCTAGTAAGATATGCATAATATCAGCTATCCCAAGTTGAAGATAGGCATACGCTGATGGCTCCTTCCAAGCTTCACTAACTGTAAATTTGAAATTGACTATGTCTGCTTGTACTAATCCTTCTAACCCATGGCATTCTGCGAAGCTACTATTTATCCATGTCTCGCCCATAATTATTTCCAGACCCGTTGAGAATTCTCTTCCCTTACTTTTCAACCTTTTCACTTCACCAGCTCTTAATGCGAGCAGTTTCTTCAGATAATCTCCAATCTCTTTTTTGCCTTTACGTTGAATTGCCAGCGTACCGACCGCTCGGCTGGATATTTCCTTGAAGGCAGCTTCCGCATTCCATTCCATCAGTTCTAGTAAACACAATGGGCTCATTACTGAAGCGAACTTGGTCTTCTGGAAAAGTAGTATTTTCCTTATTTCTACTACTTTGTTGAATCTCTTATCAGCTTTGAATAAATCCCTGATGACTTCATTTTCTTTTGGTTCATTTTGTTTGATTGTCCTCGTCATGATGTCATCCGGAGGATCGATTTCAAATCCCTCCGTCATCCAGTACTCAATAACAACTGATGAATCAAAATATATAGCCGGCAAGCACGCATCGATTAATTTTCCTTTATTCGTTACGTATCGATATTTACTGCTTTTCTCTCTGTTCATACCTCGTAACCGTTCAATTATTGCTCCGAGCGAAGAAGGGTGATGGTAATGTGGGATAGACATTATAGACATGCTGAAAAATATCTTCAGTCTTATTTTCTATATCATCTTCAGAATAGATACCAATTGGAAGACCAGTTACATCGCTCCAAAGGAAATCTCTGATTGTGATCTTCACAGCATCTCTGGACGATTCTTTGTCGCGCCAGTGATCAATTCTCAATTTCCCTCTCTTGAGTTGTTTTAGTAATTCTACGGCTACTTTTTTCACGCGTTTTATCTCTGCGGTAGTCAGCTCTGGTTTGCGGAGGATATCGAAGATAGCTAGGCTTTCCTCGTCTAACCCCTCCCGTATATTTCGTGTTTCCTCTTCATCAAGCTCCTGCACAAATTTCAGTAGAGCTTCAAAGGTATGTTCAATGGTGACCCGGTCCTTTTCTCTATTGTATTCTTCCACGATTTGCTCATAGTGTTTTTGGAGATCTGTACGAAGTGGATTGCGCAGCATCATATTTCGCAATCTCTTTTCAACAACCTGCTTCAAATTTTGTACGGTGGTTCTCTTGATAGGGCTATGCTCAAACTCTTTCTTCAGACGTATAAAATCGATTTTCGATATATCGTACGGATCCCGGTCGCCATTTCTCCCAACGCTAGGCTCAATAGCTTTATCAATGACCCCGTGCAGTTGGCGCATAACATCGCTAATATCAGCTTTTTCCCTATCTATCTGTAAACTGCGGTAGACGATGTTAATAGCGTCGTAATCTTTACGGAATTTGTTGACACCCACGCAATTTAAGCTTGCTTTAAATCTATTGAAGGTCTCCCGACAAATTATCTCGAATCGCTGTCGCGTCTCATCATTTTGGTTGGCTGCTTCCTTTGCCTTTATTATAGCGGCGTTTTTGTGAAACCCAGTCTTTTCGATAATGTTATCAAGAGAAGCCTTGTTATCTGACAGAAATGCCCGTACCATAGATATGGCCTCTGCTAGTCTGTCTAATAGCTCTTCGTTGGGTTTGGTGGGATCGGTTTCTTGTCCTGTCGTTGAACTCCGTCCTTTATCAGCATGTCCGACGTAAGTAGCCAGTGCCTTGCGAAGATTCTTGAGTATGCCGCAATAATCTACGATTAATCCGTTTTCTTTCCCTTCATTTACACGATTGGCACGGGCTATGGCTTGCATCAAAGTGTGCGCTTTCAAGGGTTTGTCCAGGTACAAGGTCGATAAGCTGGGCACATCAAAGCCTGTCAACCACATAGCACATACGATTGCCAGGCGGAATGGATGATCTTGTTCTTTAAAAGCGGAGTCCGGGTCTAGGCGTTGCATACTGGCGTATTCCGGCCGTTTTCTCAGGTTTTCCGGTATTTCGAAACCCTCTTTAAGCAATATTCTATGCGGCCTAATGTCAAGACCCCATTTCCTGAATTTGTCGACTTCTCCCTGTTCTTCGCTTACCACTACAGCTATCTGTGTTTCCCTCATCCAGTCTATTTGTCTTCTCCGGAATATTTCCTCCTGTTCATCTTCTGCTTTAGGCAAATTCTTATCCAGTTCAGTTATTCGCCCTTGCCAATAGTGCTGTATCAGATTATACATTTTGACGCAGGTTAGTTTATCTATGCAGATAAGCATAGTTTTACCGCTTTCCCAGGCTGTAGAATAATGTTTCACCAGGTCTTCGGCAATTTGTTTCAGTCTTTTTTGTGCAGTGATTACGTGATATTCCTTTTTCAGTGCTCTCTGTAATCGTTGTGAGACGTTGATATCATCTATTTCCAGCTCTTCCAACTTGGCGGCAATGCGCTCGTTCAGCTCCGTGGTTGCTACCCCCAGCTTTTCACCACGGGCGTCGTAAAACAGAGGAACAGTTGCCTTATCTTCTACCGCTCGGTCGAAATCATACGTGGAAACATAATCTCCAAATATTCGTCGTGTAATTTCATCATCTTTGAAGAGCGGCGTGCCGGTGAAGCCAATCCTGCTGGATTTGGGAAGTGCGTTTCGCATATTCAGTGCTAGAATGCCTGATTGTGTACGGTGCGCCTCATCACTGATCACTATGATATCGTCCCGAAGTGAGTATTCTTCACCTGGCGATATCTCTTTATTAAACTTCTGGATCAGCGAAAAAACATAGCCCTTGTGTTCGCCAAGCAGGCGTTTCAGGTGCTCACCGTCCTTTGCTCGACATGGGTCACGGTCATTATCAGCCAATCCGCATCCAGCAAATGTTTTGTAAATTTGTGTGTCCAGGTCATCACGGTCGGTGCAGACCAGAAAGGTAAAATTTCCCCCGATCTTGCGGTGTATCTTGCGGGCAAAAAATACCATGGAGTAGCTTTTACCGGCGCCCTGTGTGTGCCAGAATACGCCCAGCTTGCCTTGCAAGGATTGACGGTTTTCTACTGACTTGATGGCGCGGTTTACCCCCAAGAATTGGTGATTACGGGCCAGTATTTTATATATCTTGGCTGAGGAATCATCAAAGACAATGAAGTTCTCGAATAGATCCATGAAATTTCGCTTGTCGCAAACACCATTAATCAGAGTTTCCATATCGACCACGCCTTGTTCTTCTTCTGCCAGTCGCTTCCATTCTCCATAGTGCTCATATTTACTGGAGAATGTGCCTGTCTTCGCCTGGTCGCCGTTGGCCAGTATGACGAAGGCGTTATGATGGAATATGTGGGGTATAGTATCTTTATAATCGGAGAGGTTTTTGTCGTAAGCTGATCGCAAATCTTTGTGAATGTTCTTGCATTCCATAAACAGCAGTGGAATACCGTTCACGAAGCCTATAATATCTGCACGCCGTCTATATGGGCTTCCTTTGATCCATAGCTCGCGCACACAAAGGAATTGGTTATTGCCTGGGTGCTCGAAATCAAAAACTCGCAAACGCTCCTTTTTTAATTCGCCTTTAGTGTTGCGGAAACTAACCTGTATACCATCTCTAAGTAGCGTGTACTTTTCGCGGTTTGTTGCCATTATTGTTTGCGCTGCACTTATCTCAAGAAGCTGGCTGATAGCATCGTGATAGGCACCGTCAGGTAGTCCGGGATTGAATTCCATCAGTTTGGTACGCAGGTAACGTGTCAGCACTACTTCTTTATCAGATAGGCGTCCTAATGTGCCATCCGGGCCAAAAGTTTCCTCGTTGTAGGCGTAAACTGAGTCCCAGCCAAGCGCATTTTTTAGATAATTAGCCGTTGTCTGCTGGACTAGAAAGTCCTCTGTGTATGAGCTCATATGGCGATCGCTCCGCTCATCAGTCGTGGGAGTAGAAGGTCACGAGTGACAATGAGTTCGGTATTCATTTCAGCCAGTATTTGAATTTGTTTGAATATTGGTTTAGCAAACTCATGAAATTGGATTAGCAGTTCTTTGTTTGGAATAATTAAAGGCATAGATTCAAATTTCGATTTGTTTACATTTGGCATAGTCGCTCCGCCCCCCGCTGCCGCAAGTCTGCTTTTAAAACTATATAGCGCGAAATAGGCGTAATATCTGACATAGTCTTTGAATGGTATGATCGTATTAATTTGTTGATTTGTTTGAGATCTATAAGCATTCAGGGCAACGACGCCTAATTTGTTGCCTATGCAGGCAACCATGATCGAATGAGGAGGTATATATTTGTTAGCTTGTGTTCTTGCTCCTTCTTCTGACAGGAAGGATTCAGTTCTAACCACCATTCTCGACGCATGCATGTCTGGCGTTTTTATAAAGGGTATATCCCCGCCATAATAATTTTCTTGTTTTGTGGATGGTGTTTTTCCTGTTACTACCTCGCCTAAACTGGAAACTGTACCCTTCTGCCAATCCTTTGGTATACCATCAGTTATCCTGCCATGCTCATGCCCGGGAAAGCGGAGGTGGATGAACCATTCTTGATAGAGCAGCATTGCTGCCTGTTCTAGCAGTTCAATCCGGCGCCGGTTGTTCTCGATTAGATTATCGTATACCCAAAGCATATCTGAGATATGAACCTGCATATCATAATCAGGAACTGCTACAGGAAGAGTGTGCAAGACATTTCTGTTGAGTGTAGGAACAGATGCGCCACCTCGGTAATTTTCTAAGTGCAATGTCATCAACTTGTAGTAAACATATTTTGGGTAGTTGCCTTTGAAGTCCTTAACCCATAATGCGGTATTGTGTGGCCAATATGGAACATCAGTATATTGTACCAATCCTAATGTCCCAGAACGCCCTGTAACCACCCCCGGCGGATCTACTTTAGCCACATCGTGATATCCTATGATACAATTTGATCCTAGGACAGGAATCTCACCATTTTTCATCCGTGATTTTGGAAGATCAAAACCACGCTGGAGTGTTATAAAGTCGGCGAATTTGATGTGGTTTAATTTCATATCCCCAGTTCGTCGAGATTTCTCTTGATTTTGGCTGCCAATTCAATAGCCTCGTTGTTGAGTCCCTCCATGTCTACGTAAATGTTGCGCATTGTTTCCTCAAAATCGAAGTTCTCGTCTTCCTCTTCGGGCGCAACTCCAACGTAACGTCCAGGTGTCAGACTCCAGTCGCTGGCTTCAAGCTGTTCTTTATCAACATCAACTAACTTAACCAACCCTTCCACATCACGCAGATTGGCGTCGGGGAAGCGTTCGATTAGCCAGGTGGCCTGTCTATTGAAATAGCGTACCTTCTTCAACTGCTCCACGGCAATCTGTCGTGCTTCGTCTACTACTTTGCGCCGATTAGTGATTTCGCGGTTTGGCCAGAGCCCGTTTTCTTTTGCCGATAGTTCATTTTCACAAGTGTCAATGAGTCGGCAGATTACTTTGTAGATCAAGTCTGCCTGTTTCACCAAATCACGGCTCGACTCAGCTACGACGGCAAGCCTCTTGGTGGCTTCATTCAAGCCAGCGATGTCCTTGGATTGTTTATGCCATTTTCCACTTTCATCTGTAAGGTTGGTACGATAGTTCTTTATATCGATATCGAATTCTGATAGTAATTTGGTTAATTCCTGTGAAGTCTCAATATTCTCATACTCTTCTTTCACTGAATCAAGGAATAGCTGCATCGCCTTTTGTAGCTCATTTAATGCCGAACGGAAAGCATCTAATGGATTTATCATCTCTCCTTTTCCATTGGGCATGGCAAAACAATTGTTCCATTCTTCGATGGTCTTATCTAGATATCCGGCCAATAGATTCAAGAAGCGTTCTTTTTGTCCTCGATAAAGCCAGACTATTGCTAGTATGTTCTGTAGTTGCTCCGGGCTGAAGTCATAAATCTTACGGGTTACTTTGCGATAGATATTGCGGGCATCCAACATTAATACCCTATCTCCGTGCTCTTCGGGTTTTTTCTTATTCAGGAACCATAGTTCACATGGAACTGTGCGTGTGTAGAAAAAATTGGACCGGATTGCAATCATGATATCAACGGCGCCAGTTTCAATTAATTTTTGTCTCACTTTGGCTTCGTCACGCCCAGCGCTGGACGCTTGCGATGACATGACAAACCCAGCCCGTCCTTTATCGTTTAGGTAACTGTAGAAGTAGCTTATCCATAGATAGTTACCATTAGATACCTTCCCTTTTTTATTAACGCCGGGTAACCCGAAGGGCAAGCGAGGATCGCGCTTGATTTTATCAGCATCCACTTCATCGACATTGAAGGGTGGATTAGCCATGACGAAATCTGCTTTGTTGTAGAGCTCGTGTGGGTCTTCGTAGTATGTAATTGCTTTCTGGATGTCCCCCTCAAGCCCATGAACAGCCAGGTTCATCTTGGCCAGCCGTATGGTAGTGGCGTTCTTCTCCAATCCTAAGAATGTTAGGCGGTCGGATGGATTGGCATGTAGTCTTTCCACGAAACGTGCGCTCTGCACAAACATGCCACCTGAACCGCAGGCCGGATCAAAAACTATGCCACTGTCCGGTTCAATGACATTTGCTATAAGGGAAACGAGGGATATCGGTGTGAAAAACTCACCTCCGTCATGAGCTTTCTGGTCGGCAAATTGTGTCAGAAAATATTCGTAGATTCGACCGAAAATATCGCCAGTGGCATCTTTAAGCTCATCGGGGTCAAGAGTGCGCAGCAATTGCCCCAGTACGTCATTATCCAGTTCCTGATATTCACTCTTTGGCAATACACCGCGCAGAGTTTCATAGTCGGCTTCGATTGATTCCATGGCATTGATGATCTCTCTGGCGCGGTCATCACTGCCTTTAAGCGCAACAAGATAATCAAACTGTGCTTTTTCTTGAAGGAAGATAGCGCTCTTTTGCGAGAAATCCTCTTTGGTGAGAGGTCGCGTTTTGCCACCGCGCGTAGGTAGACTTGCTTCAATATCATCTCTGACGGCTAGGTAGCGACTGAAAGCATGACGTAAGAAGATTAGCCCCATAACTGGCAGAAAATATTCATTACTGGCGTAATTGGAGTTGGCGCGAAGCGTGTCGGCTGCGGTCCAAAGTCTTTTCTCTATCGCCTCGATATGCTCAAGCTGTGCCATTCAACATACCCTATGCGTTGCTTCCCTATTCTACTCTTAGCAGGTAACGTGCACAAGGGTATATAATGACTATTAGAATAGTGAAAGATGTCCTGTGATGTTTCTGATCCGAGTGTCTGATTCAATGAAGTGGAATATTGTAACCCACTTTTCATGAGCTCCCACAGCTGCATCTCTTGGTTGTTAACCGATAGATCAAGATCCTTTCCCGATGTAGGTACGGATTATCGCCCTAGCATTGCTGCACTTTACTGACTATTGTGCACTCTGTCGCTTCAAATTTCTTCAGCCTTGCTGCAATTCATCTGCTAGTATAAAATGGATTTTCTAGAGGAGGAAATCATGACACTAATGCCAACTTTTGAAATAGGTATATGGAATCTCTGGATTTTCTGGGTTGCCTGGGTGTTTTTTCATGTTGTGCCTCTGGACTGGCCGATATTCAGGTATGATTACAAAGCCCAGTTCAAAAAGTCGGCTGCTTATCCCCCGCCTAACAAATTAGAAAAAATAATGAACAACTCTGGGACGGCAATTTTGATTATTCTAATCATATACTCTATCTTCTTGCCACTGCCATTGGGGACGCCATTGCTTTATGCAGGTATCGCCCTCTTCGTAGTGGGACTGATAATTTCTGTAATTGCAAGAATATCTTGGAGGACTACCCCTATAGATGAACCTATTACCAAGGGATTATATAAATATTCAAGGCATCCAATATACATCGGGGTATTTGTGCAATACATAGGCATTG
>CAZPUO010000072.1:0-11081 GCA_964589745.1 uncultured Methanotrichaceae archaeon | reverse complement strand
CCCAGGAGCTGCTCGGGCTCGTCGCTCTTCACCATAAACTGCCTGATCCTAGTTTCGGAGTAGGCCCCATCTATCCATCTGGTGTGAGCCTTGAACTGGAGCAGGGCTCTTCCGGGCTCAGCCTTCATGGCAGACGCGACCTCAGCCAATTTATGGACGTCAACGCCGTTCTTAATGAGGTTTGTAGAACTGTTCATAATATCCTCTCCCAAAGATTGACCCCTCTTTTCCTAAAGATAGGCCTATTCATCGCCTCAGAAGCCTGAAGGCTATGTCCGTACCCATCTTTTGATTAAATCCCAGATTTATCATTAACAAAGCCAATGGCTCCAGATAGCGAGCCATCATCAAAGGACCGACGTCAAGAGGTTCGAGCCCAGTCTCCTCTATGAGCCCAGCAACTTTTGCCTTTGCAGAGCCGTCATATCCGCAGAAAAATCCGGTCGGCTTCAAGTTTCCGAACATGCGTGAGTTCGAGCTCATCAAAGCTGCAAATGTGGTATTGAATGCCTTGACCATTCTGGCTCCCTCGGCCATTTTGGCTATCTCCTCACTCGCCGAGGTGTTAATCCCGACCGCCATGCCTTCATAATCTGGTTTTAGGGGATTTGTACAGTCAATCAAAATCCTGCCCTCCAGAGGGCCTGCGGATCTGATAGCGCTTTCGGCTTGCACCCAAGGAACGGCCAAGGCTACGACATCGCCAAACTTCGCTGCCTCAGCAGGCAGGCCGTAGCAGGCATTCTTGCCTACCGACTCCGCCAGGCCCTTAAGATTTTGAGGATTGCGTGAGCTGAACATAATCTCATGACCGTTCCTTCCCCAGATCCGGCCTAGGGCGCTGCCTACATTTCCGGAACCGATTATTCCAATTTTCATATTCTCACCACCAATCTAATGATTTGAAGCATGCTGAATTGATGAACGATGACTTTCAAACACGTCCAATCCAGATGGACCTCTTTATAATCTTATATATGTCGATTCTATTTAAGAATTAGGTATCTTGGTTCATATTAAGATCTCTCCTAGGAGAAATCCGAAAGTATTGGCGAAATCAGTAACACTACATTTCTATTTTATAGATAAATTTGCGGCAAATTGCTTTCAGTCTGAATCAGTTTTACTAACAATTTTTCAGTAAAGATTTGTTCAAAAGTGATCGCAGTTGGAAAGACCATCGTTCGGTTAATCTCAAGGAGTCGGAGTACATTTGCGGGTGGTCTCCCGACAAATGACAAACTACTTAAAAAATAGACTCCCAAATAGACTCTATATCCTATCTGAAAGCAGGTGTAAAAAAGATATGACTGATGGTGAACCCGCTAGGCTCAAGGTTGCTGAGGCGAATCAGGGAGATGTGGGAAAGGGCATCGTAAGGATTGGTGAGGGGTACCTGGAGAAGATAGGTGCCCGTCCTCTGGATGTGGTTGAGGTGGTGGGCTCGCGGCCTACTGCTGCGCTAGCCGTCAATGCCTATTCTGCAGACCAGGGAATCGATATGGTCAGGATGGACGGTCTGATCAGATCCAATGCAGGAACGAGCATTGGCCAGTATGTCGAGATCCAAAAGGCAGTCTGGAATGAAGCCAAACACGTTACCTTGGCCCCTGTGACCCAAGGCATGCAGATCTTTGCCCCGGGAGACGTTCTGACCAAGGTCTTCAATGGCAGACCGGTCACCAGAGGTGATGTCATCTCCACCACCAGCGTTCGAAAGCCTCCCACCGATTCTCTGGGCCGGGAGACCATGTTCGAGGAGATCTTTCGGGGCTTTCTGGGGGCCCAAGCCTTCGGACTGGGAGAGATCAAGCTGCGGGTCATCTCCACCAGCCCGGGAGGAATCGTCAAGATCACGGAAGGAACGGAGATAGAGCTATTGCCTCAAGCCATAGAGACGCCGGAGAGGTCAGTGCCTTCCGTGGTCTACGAGGACATCGGTGGCCTGAAGCCCGTTATTACTAAGGTTCGGGAGATGATAGAGCTTCCCCTGAAGCACCCCGAGCTCTTTGATCGCCTGGGGATCGATCCGCCCAAAGGCGTTTTACTGCACGGGCCGCCTGGCACAGGAAAGACCATGCTGGCCAAGGCTGTGGCCAATGAGAGCGATGCCTACTTCATAAGCATCAACGGCCCTGAAATCATGTCCAAGTACTATGGTGAGAGTGAGAAAGCGCTACGCGATCTGTTCGAGGAGGCAGAGAAGAATACTCCGGCCATAGTCTTTCTGGACGAGCTTGACTCCATTGCGCCCAAGAGGGGTGAAGTGACGGGCGAGGTGGAAAGAAGGGTCGTGGCCCAGCTCCTATCCCTTATGGACGGCTTAAAGGAACGCAAGAACGTAATTGTGATTGGATCCACCAACCGACCCGAAGCCCTGGACATGGCTCTTCGTCGGCCGGGTCGCTTCGACCGGGAGATTGAGCTGGGTGTTCCGGATATAGATGGAAGAAGAGAGATCTTCCAGATCCACACCAGAGGCATGCCCTTGCGAGAGGAGGTGGATCTGGATGAGTTTGCGGAAAGGACCTACGGTTTCGTAGGCGCAGATATTGCCGCGGTTACCAGAGAGGCAGCCATGAATTCTCTGCGGCGCATCCTACCTGAGATCGACCTGGAGGAGCCGACTATACCCAAAGAGATCCTGGATCGGCTCATCGTTCACAAGGAGGACTTCGAGGCCGCCCTGCGGGAAGTTCAGCCTTCAGCCATGAGGGAGATACTGGTCGAGGTCCCAAATGTAAAGTGGGAAGACATCGGTGGCCTGGAGAGTGTAAAGCAGCTCCTCGTGGAGGCGGTGGAGTGGCCTTTGAGGAACGCGGAAAGCTTCCGTCGTCTTGGTATCGAAGCTCCTAAGGGGATTTTGCTTTATGGGCCTCCGGGAACAGGCAAGACCATGCTGGCCAAGGCGGTAGCCAACGAGAGTGAAGCCAACTTTATAACCGTCAAAGGCAGCGCGCTACTGTCCAAATGGTATGGTGAGAGCGAGAAGAGGGTCGAGGAGATCTTTCGCAAGGCAAGGCAGGTTGCGCCGTCCATAATCTTTCTGGATGAGCTGGATGCCCTGGTGCCCATACGCGGCGCTGCCTCGGGCGAGCCCCATGCCACAGAGCGCATAGTCAACCAGCTTCTCAGCGAAATGGACGGCCTGGAGGAGCTGCGTGGAGTGGTGGTGATAGGAGCCACCAACCGGCCTGATATCATCGACCCAGCCCTGCTCCGGCCAGGCCGTTTTGATGAGTTGATCATGGTTCCAGTTCCAGATTTTGAGTCCCGCAAGAAGATCTTCCAGGTTCACCTCCAGAGGATGCCATTGGCGGATGATGTCAATATCGATGAGCTGGTCGGTCAGACCGATCAATACACAGGCGCTGATATTGCCGCCATGGTACGGAAGGCTGGACGGCTGGCCTTGCGCGAGGATATGCTCTCCCAGAAGGTGAGCCAGAAGCATTTCCTGGCCGCCCTGCAGGAGATCGGACCGTCGGTCACTCCGGATACCATGAAGTATTACGCGAAGATGGGGACGGAGCTGCGCAAAAAAGCGTCGCGAGAGGTGGAGCGTGGAGAGATGTACGCTTGAGCTTGAAGGGTAGTTCTTTCAAGCTCGTATTTACCCGTTCGGTTATTTCTTGATCAATTGTCAAGGGTATTGCATCGTTATGAAACTCAACGCTAATACCTCACCATTAGCCTGGTCAGCGTTCCAATGAGCAATAACATTAAGCCATAGCCAATCAAGCGCTCAACTATTGCGGAAAATAAATGAAATTTTATAAATTTAGAATATTCTTCTTTCCCATAAGGATGCCATTCAGATGGCAAAGATAATAATGTAATTGCGCTGAATGAAAATGTTTTCTTCAAGCCTTCAGATAATTCTTTAGTCGAATCTTCAAATGATTTTCTTTTGAACAAATATCGTATCACGAGGCTATCAATGCCGCGCATGTCATAATAAATGCCGAATGCGATTATGACCAAGAATCCGGAAAAGATGGGATGAATACACCTTACGCCGTATCCGCAAGTCAGCCAAGCCAAGCTGTCAAACAATCTTGCCCAATCAAGAGGCCTGTTGTTCCGCTTCCATTCTCGATATTCGTAATAGCAATTATCAGCATCATCAAATTGCCCCAAATCTTTGAAATTCCTAATCAACGAAATATAGCCAGGTTCATCGCTGATTAATTTATAATGAATAGAATCCCAATTAATATCCAAGTTTTTAAATCTTATTTTATGAAAATATAATGATTTATCAAATCTAGATCCAAGAAAGTTTGAAGATGAATTGAACTGAGATCCGCCGAAGTCTGCATCGTCCTTGAAACTGGACCCAAGGAAGATTGCGTCTCCATTAAATCTCGCTTGTCGAAAATCGGCAGTTCCGCCGAAAATTGAATTCTCGAAATTGATTTCATAGCCTCCAAAATTAGCAAAATTGAAAATAGCGAGATCTTGGAACTCACTTCTATGGAAGTCAACCATTCCTTCCTGAAATTGTGATTTCGTGAATATCGCTGTGCTATTGAATTTTGAATTCCAAAAATTGGCTGATCCTCTGAATTTGGCTCCCCTAAATGAGGCAGCGCCTTCAAATACTGATTGCCCAAAATTTGCATATTCCCTGAACATGGTTCCATCAAAGTGGTTAATTCCATCGAATTTCGTATTCTCAAAGCAAACGGCTCTATTGAGAATTGAATCATTAAAATATATATCACACTTAATCTCGGAATTAATAATATTTATTGGAGAGTCTACGATGACTGGCCCCAAAGGACTGAGGTTGCAGAGGTATAAATTATCTTCAATAATAACAGAGTTGTAATCTACAGGCTCGCGATTTTTTATCTTGGCGAGAATATCCTCGGATTTAATTATTTGTCTCTTCTCTACTCCTAATGACGGGCCTCCGCATAAAAAGATAAGCACTACAATTACGAAAAAGCTTGAAATAATCCTACCTGGATCTCCCTTCCAAGAGACAAAATACATCCCAATTCAAAACTCCATCTATCTTCAGCTACTACCCCTCTAGTCCGGTTTTTTGTTCACTTACGCCGTAGTCACACTCACTCGCCTTTGCAAAAGCTGCCTCTGCCTCATCCGTTCGGCCAAGCTTCTGAAGAGCTAACCCTTTATTATACCAAGCATCTCCAAAATTCGGGTCGCAATCAGTTGCTCTATTAAAGTATTCGAGTGCCTTTGCACTATCCACAAACGGATTCGGATTAGGCAGATCTGAGCCCTCAAGATAAAACAATCCTTTATTATTCCATGCATGAGCATATAAAGGACACATCTTCAATGCCTGATCTATGCAAACATCAGCGTCTTTATAGCGATACAATTTCCAGAGAGAATAAGATTTTTGAACCAAGCATTCACAACAGGATGGATTCATCTCAAATGCTTTGTCGAAGTATTTCATAGCTTCTTCATATTCCTCTTTGTTATCATTCAGAATTCTACCTTTTCCATAATTGGCGTTGGCGCATTGTTCTTTTGTTACGTTATTACAGTTTTGGATAATTTTATCAAAATAATCCTCAGCTTCATCAAATTCAATGGCCCCAGGTTGGATATTGTCAAGCGCCCTATCCATCCCGTATATGCCTTTTTCCACTGAGTTCGCAATTGTATTTTCTTCAGCCATCGATAACCTGTTCCAAAAAAGAAGAACTAGCAGGAGAAAGATTAGCTTCTTACCTATGGCCGTCATCTAAAAACACCTTAATAATAATGTGCAATTCACCATTATAAGATTTGCGATAGAAATTAATAGTTTCCTAATTGAAATGCGCGGTCGTGTATCGTGAATTACTGAAAGCAGCTAGCAATCGGGACGTTAAGGGTATCTGTTGCAATGCTAGCTATCGATTTTTGATCTTTCTTTCGCCATACCCACGACCAAATGCTCATACTCATAAGGAATGTTAAGAGTATTCTTCGGTTTGAGTTAGCAGAGAATTCAATACGGGTAAGTAACGATCGGAAGATTTTTATGTATTGATTAACCATGACATATCTTGAATTCAGGCTCATCTCAATAACGTCCCTGGTCGAGGCAATGCTTGACGATAAAGCAGAAACATATCACTTGAACATGTTGGAGGACATATCATTTGATATGCAAGACTCTGCTGGTAGGACTATGGGGTGAGGTTAAATTGAGAGGTGGCATAATATGACAGATAAATTGAAGGAGAAGGTGGCAGGAACCTGGCCAGACATCGCGGACGATCCTAGAATCAAAAAGATTGATGACGCCCTTGACCAGTATGGAGGAGAAGATGGAAAAAAACCAAAAACAATAAGACCAGAGGAAGCTTTGCAAATGTGCGATGAAACATTAAATGATTTAATGAACGCGGCGTCCCAGGAAGATATAGTAAAAAAAGCTCATGCTTATATTCACAAAGGGGCGGTCTATTATCGCATGGGCCAACATAAATGGAAAGATGCTGCCAAGATGTATGCAGAAGCGGAAAAATTAAATCCAAAAGATCCTGACTTAGAACCGAGCAAAGCGAAATTACCACAAAAATAGTGATAATTTTAAAAGATTTATTGAATGATTGCGGGATATTAAGAGAAAAGGATGGAGGGATGTTATGAGCGACACCAGAAAATTCGTTGCGGATAACGATGGCTACATTCTGCCATTTGATGCCAAAAGTATGCAAATTCACTACGGCTACGGAATGAATGCCTTTGATTCTTCGCGTAGGCTTTCATCTGTGAACCGGGAGGCACTCATTGATATTCTATTAGAATTGGAAATGTTGATCGGCTCCAAAGAAAATAGCGATGAGAAATGGGCTCAGAGCTGGGAGAGCTTGAGGGAGAATGTGATAGCCTTGAGAGCCTCCGAAGAAGCTGAATGTGCTGCAAATATCTTCAATAATCTGAGATTCCTTGCTCCACCTTCTGAAATAAGAGAAATTCATAGAGGTTAATTTATTTTTATTTTCTCAATTTTCGTTCGGCAATTTCAAGTTTTTTTCGAACCACAGATAATTTTGCATTAAAGATAATGCTAATCCGCTCATTTGGAATCTCTATTTAGCTATAGATCTTCGAGGAGGCTAGAATTGAAAACATTTGCAATCTTTGACCTAGCCACAATACCCGATAATTCGGAATTTGAACGCTGCAATTTGCAGTATTCCTGCTGGCTCAAAGGATTCGTGAGTAAGCATTTTGAACAACGAGAGTTGGCCGGACATCTCTTACATTGCCTAGCATCGCATATTCTTTCGAAAATTTCGGAGGCTTTTTTGCGAAGGACTTCTATATCATCGTTTATTCTTCCAAGCGGTAAACCTGTCATGCAAGGAAACACATCGCCATCTTTGTTGACAAAGATACGCCTCAATTTCAATGCTGGGCATAGACCTCTGCTCCATCTGCAGCCGTCCAGGAATACTCCATCGAAATATACTTCGCCCCTATGCTCGCCAAATGAATTGGATATTTCCGCTAAGGAATATATGTCTTCTTTCTCGTTGAGACGATAAATGGGACTAAGCCTGGAATCCTTGAGCTCATTTGAAGTTTCCAAAGCCTTTTTAAAATCTATAAAGCAAAACCGAGGATCCCAATGAAGGACTGATCCATGTAAAGGCTTATTTATAATCTCAAAGACATTACCTGAATTTGCTCCCATTGAATTTCTCAGATAATAACATTCGATGGCAGGCAAATAACTCTCAAATCGTGCCTTTTGCATCAGATCGAAATCCTCGATTGTATCTTTCTCCTTTCCTAGAATGACGATCTTGCCATCTAATGCAATATACTGAGATAACCAGCAAAAGATATCATGGAAATTATAATTTTCATGAGTATCAATTATCGCTAAATCGATGCCATTTTCAACGCCAAAGCATGTGTCTGGCCCTCCAGCAAATGCTTTGAGTATTTGCTTCGTTGTTTTGATTAAATCTTCCTGAAGCGAGGAATTGGCTCCAAAGGGAATTTCGTGGACGGGATAGGAATAGCACATATTATATGGCAGCAGAGACATCGAAGGCTCTACAGATATACCATGATTGCTTGCTGTATTAAAGAATTCAGTGCCGGCATATGCTTTTAGGTAATTTTGAGCATAGTAATCTACATCGAGCTCTTTGATTAACTCTATGGTCTTCTGGCCGTCCTCGAGTGTTTCACCAGGCAGACCCAGTATAGTACCAACGAATGTCCTTAAATTGTTGCGCTTGGCCAAAGTGACTGCTTCTCTGACTTTTGAAATGTAGTACTTTTCCCTCGCATAGTCGTCTCTCTTAATTCGTGATTTAACATTATGCACCCTCTTTATGCGGTTCAGTACCCCAGGAACTGCACTCTCTATTCCCATAAAGATTCCGAAAAATCCTGCTTGACTCAATAGTTCCGCAAATTCTTCATCAACATTTTCGGGACGACAATTGCAAAGAAACGGCAATTTTATACCTTCCTCGATGATTCGAATCAAAATTTTCTTCGCTCTTCTAATATTAATTGTAAAGTTATCATCAAGAAATTCAACATAATTTATCCCCATGAATTTAGGTGGGTTTTGTTCCATAGCGTTTTGTATATATTTAATTTCGTTAATAATTCGGTCTATCGAATGATAACGTATTGTATGCTTCGACATTGCGGAGTAGTTGCAAAAGGTGCAATGTTGAGTACATCCCCGAGAAGATAAGACCCCTGTGCCTTCATTGCCCTTTAGTGTTCCTGACAAATATGGAGATGGAAGTCCATCAAGGCTGCATTCTTTGCTCCCCTTTGAGCCAAAGAGTTCACGATCTGGATTTCTGATAATAGATTTTCCCTGTCTATAGGTTATACCAGCGATGTCTTCAAGGCCACCATCAAAGAGCGATCCTTCCGTCATGCCAGAAACCAATTCCAGTGTTGTTTCTTCTCCTTCGAATCGAACGCACAAGTCGATATCGGCGCAGTTGGCCAAGATCAATTCGTCAGAAAAAGTTGCGGCAGGTCCGCCAATGATTATAAATGCCTCTGGTTTTATGCGTTTTATAAATGCTGAAATGGTACGGACCATGAAATAATTGTGATCATAACAGGTAAAGCCGATGATCTTCGCATCAGTGCTTAACAATAGATCCACACAATCGCTTAATGTACTTCCGATTGGCGGAATCACTTGTTTTGATCCAATTCCTTTTTTTGCGAGATAGGCTTGGATGTAGGCTACGCCCAGGTGAGGCTGAAAATTCCAAAAATTCCCACCTGGTGGAAATGAAAATGCTATTTCTATTGAATCATCACGCATGCCGAGAACTTCCCTTCGATCGATTCTTTAGATCCATTACTGTTTCTCAATTTATTAAGTTCACGCATCACCTTGCCACAGCGCCATGAAATAATCTTCTATGAAATTAGGAACTGAAATTATGGTAATCATTATTTGAGAATTCTTAAAACCACAAATCCTATAATTTCTTTGTATCTACTCATAAGAAGCGGCCAAAATGCGGAGTTTATCTTGTAGGGCTTGCGAAGGACGAAGCATGAAGACCCCACCGTTCACGGGGGATGAAAGCGGGGCTCACCACTAGCTACAAGCCACGGTCGAAGGATATTTGTAGTTGACTAGTTTGTAAAAACCTTAGTATGGGCTTGATGATATTCAACATACTCGGCAATATTTTGCAGCATTGCAATGCAAGTTTGAAACCAATACATCTAAGGAAACATTACTATTAAAATATCCAAATAACAATTAGGATGGTTAAAGATAAATATCTAATTATGCACTATTCATCAGGAGGGAAAAAACTGATAGTTCGTTTTTTTTAGCTTTCCTGCTCATAACAGGAATAGCAGCTGCACAATATAGTCTCGAGAAAAACATTTCCCTGGACTTAGCTCAGTCTGTTGACGGAACTGGCTTCTTTTCCTCCTACAGATACGTAAATATGCCTGATCCTCTTGGCAATCTTGAAGGGGTCGCAGGACAGGATCTGAGCGGCATGACCGCAAAGCATCTTGCTCATGGAAGTGGCAAGACCGGCGAGAATGCCAGAATCCTTGCATATAGCTACTATTATGAGGATGGGGTCATTCCAGTTCAGAATGGTGCGGAGCTGGAGCCTGTCATAGATGATGATAACATAACATCTTTTCCTTCAATCCACATTCAAGAAGATACGAACATGATATACGGCCCTTTCGTCATGGCCCTTGGAGGGGGATATTATGCTCGCCATCCCATCGTTCGCGCATCTTTGCCAGCGGATATGACTTGCATCAAAAACCTTGATGCTGGAATGTCCTTGCACAACCGAATCGAATACGCTAGGGCTTTCCGGAAAGAGCTCGAAGCTTATGCAGACTACATCGACCTAGCCAATGCTACCATGACACTCAACGAGACTATAACTAGCGGTATGGCGCAGGTAGGCGCCTTGCAGCTTGAAAAACTACCATCAATGGATGAAGATGGAGTCCTTTCGATAAAGAAGAGCAAGCCCCTGATTGAAACGGATGCAATATATATCGGTAGTTTCCATATAAATAAAAGCATGATTTTTACTGTTGCAGATTTCCAAAGCGATGAAGATGAATATGAAGATGAATGGCTGTCTTGCCCGTGCGGCAGCATTCTCGATGACATAATCGCGCAGCCTGATTACTTCAATGGCCCCAAGGGATTTGGCTACGACGTCAGACCGGTCTTCGATTGCACCTGCCCCACGGTCCCCGCGTACTCTGGTCCAACGAAAGGTTTGACCAGGAAGGAGCCAAGGATGTTATTCCAAGGTCCCAGTCAGATCCACGCCCTCAGCTACAATCACGTGGATTAATAAAAATAGCACGCAAAATGCCGTCATTCTCCTCAGTTCGTAGGTCATATCCCACACCTGGCTGGCTACAGAAAATTTAACTCATAGGATTGCGAAGGGCGATAACTAGCACCAGCGAGTTCCGATGTGGCCGAGACGTACTTCCAAAGATCAGAAATCTAAAAGGCTGAGCACTTATAATTTTTTTCTCATTATTCTAGTCAAACGTTGCGGCGGCGGACCCCGCTGCAAGCAGGCGGGGCATGTTCCCGC